>JBBIRL010000047.1:0-11882 GCA_037441825.1 Dehalococcoidia bacterium
AGCTTAAACTTGATCCTTTTTGACCTTTCATAAACCGAAATGCCAAAGCAACTCCCCATCAAAAAGCAGATTGAACGCGCTGTCACCATACTAAACAAAGGTGGTATTGTCGCCTACCCCACAGATACCGTTTACGGTCTCGGGGCCGATCCCCTAAATGCTCAATCTGTCGAGAGAATCTACAGGATAAAAAGGCGACCTCTAAACCTGCCCCTTCCCCTCCTGCTCGCTGAGAAATCAGATCTTATGAAAGTTGCTGCCATTGTGCCCGAGATAGCATGGCAGTTGGCGGAGCGATTCTTCCCGGGCGGTCTGACGCTAGTCTTAAAAAAAAGCCCCTGGGTGCCCGGTTCTGTGACTGCCGGCGGCGATACTATTGCGGTGCGGATTCCCGACCACCCCATACCCATTGCGCTTATTCGAGGGCTGGGCATCCCTATAGTTGGAACCAGCGCCAATCTCTCGGGGAGGCCAAGCCCGGTCACTGCCGAGGAGGTTCGCCAGCAGTTGGGTGAGAAAGTAGACCTCATCATCAACGGCGGCAGGTGTCCCGGCGGTACCGAGTCCACCGTGCTCGATATCAGCGGCAAAGTGCCTGTCTTGATTAGAGAAGGTGCGATACCCAGGGCAGAGCTAGAGAAGATCTGCGGCCCGCTTTTGCAGTAGAACCATCCTTCTTTCAAGACATCGTTTGCTGGCAGATTGTGATATAATATCTATTATTTCCCCTGGGGCTATTGAAACTAGAGAACAGAAGAATGCGCATTGCAATTGGCTCCGACCACGCCGGGTTTGCCATGAAGCAGGCGATAGTCGGTTTACTCTCTGAGCTGGGGCATAGCTACGATGACTTCGGTTGCTTTAATAGCAACTCCGTGGATTACCCTGACATCGCGCGACCTGTAGCTGAGGCGGTATCACAGAAAAAATTCGATCATGGTATTTTAATTTGCAGCACTGGCATTGGCATGTCCATTGTCGCCAACAAAGTGCCGGGGGTCAGGGCTGCGGTATGTCATGACACATTCAGCGCCCGACGCGCCCGGGAGCACAATGATGCCAATGTGCTGTGCCTCGGCGAGTGGGTTATAGGGCAAGGGCTGATGCGCGAGATTGTTATTACCTACTTGAGCGCGGACTTTGTGGGTGGCAGACATGCCCGGCGAGTGGAAAAGATACACGCTATGGAGCGTTAACACATCCATCATCCTCCTGGTAGGCTTATGACGGGGAGACAAACACTGTGGCGAAAATATTGGACAATATAAAAAGCCCCACCAATCTAAAGGGGCTCACATACCCCGAGCTCAGCGAGCTTGCCGATGAGATCAGAGGCGAATTGGTAAACACAGTGACCAACAATGGAGGCCATCTGGCCTCCAGCCTGGGAGCAGTCGAGCTCTCTATCGCCCTGCATAGGGTATTCAACAGTCCTACTGATAAGATCATATGGGATGTGGGACACCAGAGCTACGCCCACAAACTGCTTACAGGCCGAAGGGAAAGATTCAATACGCTCCGCCAGTACCATGGCCTGTCGGGATTCCCCGATCGCTCGGAGAGCCCACACGATGCTTTCAGCACAGGACACGCCTCGACCTCGATCTCCGCAGCTTTAGGCATTGCCGCGGCCCGAGACCTGGGCAGTGAGAATTTTCACGTGGTCGCCGTCATAGGCGACGGCTCTTTGACCGGAGGCATGGCATTAGAGGCGCTAAACAACGCAGGACACCTGACCAGAAGGATGATAGTTGTCCTCAATGATAATGCCATGGCTATCTCGCCCAGTGTGGGCGCGTTATCCCATACACTGAATAAGATTACTCTCGACCCAAGGTATTATCTGGCCAAAGAAGGGGCCGAGCGTGTAATCCCGATGCTGCCCGGAGGTAAAACGGTCTGGTCGGGGATGAAACGGTTCAAGGCGGGCATCAAAGGCGCAGTTCTGCCGACTATGCTCTGGGACTCCCTGGGATTCAAATATATCGGGCCTATCGATGGACATAACATAGCCGAACTCGAAGCAGCCCTGACAAAGGCACGTGATTATACCCCAGGGCCTGTTTTCGTCCACGCCATTACCACAAAAGGGAAAGGCTATGAGCCTGCTGAGGAAGATAGCATAAAGTTCCACGGAGTATCGGGAAAGAATAGCGGGAGCAATGGGATTCTCTCATACAGCGAGGTCTTCGGCAAGACTATGCTGCGCCTGTTCAAGGAAAACGAGAAGTTGATAGCGATCAGCGCAGCCATGATTGAAGGAACAGGTTTGAACCTGGTAGCTCAAAAGTTCCCTAAACGGGTCTTCGATGTCGGTATCTGCGAGCAACATGCGGTAACCTTCGCTGCTGGCCTTGCCACTCAGGGCTACATCCCCGTTGTCGCTATCTACTCCACCTTCTTGCAGCGCGCATTCGACCAGATTATCCATGATGTCTGCATCCAAAACCTGCCGGTTGTTTTCGCTCTCGACAGGGCTGGCATTGTTGGTGAGGACGGCAGGACCCACCAGGGCACCCTCGATCTTTCATACCTGAGTTGCATACCCAATCTAGTAGTAGCTGCGCCCAGCGACGAAAACGAACTCGGGCACATGCTCTATACCGCAGTAAGATACGGAGGCCCTATAGCCATTCGCTATCCCCGAGGCACAGGGAGGGGAGTATCTCTCGACGAAAAGCTCAAAGAGTTGCCCATAGGTAAGGGGAACATTATCAAGGATGGAGGCGATTTATCTGTCATTGCCATCGGTTCCGCTGTGGGTCCCTCCCTGGAAGCAGCCTGGATCCTCAATAAAAAAGGCATAGACTGTGCCATAGTCAACGCCCGCTTTGCCAAGCCCTTGGATTCCGACCTCATCCTGGAAACTGTGAGCAAGAATAAGAGACTGGTCACCGTGGAAGAAAATGCTCTTGCCGGCGGCTTCGGTAGCGCAGTGCTGAGCCTTCTCTCCAGTATTGCTGGCGTTCGTGCTTTACGCATAGGGATTCCCGATGAGTTCGTGGAGCATGGCCCCCAGGAACTCCTCCGTGCCAATTACAGCCTTGATGCCGAGGGTATAGCGCAGCGTATCCTCTCCTTCTTCCCTGAGCTTGCCCATCATCCTTTCCATTCTAAGGCTAAGGGGTAAGCGAAACGTCTTTGTTAACTACCAATTGATATATCCAGCACCTGGCACGCCTAATCTCTATTACCGAGAGGGAAAATGGCCGAGCTTGAGCCTATCTGGCAACGATACAGGGCAGAGCTAGAGGCAGAACTAAAATTTGCCGTGGGTGAAGCTTCCTTACCCATGTACGACATGATGCGCTACCATCTGGGGTGGATCGATGAACGAGGTAATCCTCAATCTGCAACGATAGGCAAAAGGCTTCGTCCCGTCCTTTGCCTTCTCGCCTGCCAGGCAGTGGGAGGGGAGTGGCAGCAGGCGCTCCCTGCTGCAGCAGCAGTTGAGCTGGTTCATAATTTCTCTTTAATCCATGACGACATCCAGGATGCAAGCACGGAGCGACGAGGACGGGCTACGGTGTGGCACATTTGGGGTCAGCCTCAAGCGATAAATGTTGGCGATGGCATGCACGCCCTGGCGCTATCGTCATTGTTGAGGCTCGAGGATGCTGGTATACCTCACCAAAAGGTGGTACGCGCCGCCCGTATCCTCGGTGAAGCCAGCCTCAAACTTTGCGAGGGACAATATCTCGACATCAGCTATGAAAACCGCCTCGACATCAATATCAATGACTATTTGGAGGTGATTAGCTGCAAAACCGCTGCCTTGTTCCGTTGCTCATTGGAGATCGGGGCACTTTTGGGCACAGACGACGAATCTCTCCTTGCACGTTTGAAACTGTTCGGCCATGACCTGGGAATGACCTTTCAGGTACATGATGACGTCCTGAGCCTCTGGGGTGACGAAAAGGTCACCGGCAAACCCAATACCTCCGATATCCGAATGAAGAAGAAAACATTGCCCATCGTCTATGCGCTTGAGAAAACCAGGGGTGAGGACAAGGAACTGCTGTGGTCTATCTATCAAAAAAAGGTGATTGGACCTGCTGACATAGAAAACGTGCTGCACATACTCAACAGACTAGATGCGCAGGGCTACGTTCAAGGCATGAGCGACCAACATTATCGCCAGGCGATCTCCGAATTAAATGCCGTAAATATACCACCCTCGGCCAAGGAAGATCTCAGGGCAATTGCTAATTTCCTCTTGAAGCGCCAATACTAGGAAAGGTGTAGAACAGCTCCAGCTATAAATCCGGGGGCTGAAAAACATCTCAAAAACTTCCCTGCAACTGTAGAACTTTTGCTTAAGCCATTGTATAATCAGCACGTCACACAGGATTGTAGGCCAGAAGGAGGCGCAGATGTTGAAGCTGGCGATTGCCGGGAAAGGGGGAGTAGGTAAGACTACTCTTGCCAGTCTCCTGGCCCGCCTTTATGCTGCCGAGGGAAACACCGTGCTGGCCATAGACGCCAACCCAGACGCCAATCTGGGCACGGCGCTGGGTATCACTCAAGACGAACTGCGCCGCATCACCCCCATCGCAGAAATGAAGGAACTGATAGAGGAACGCACCGGAGGCAAGCCTGGCACAACGGGTGGTTTCTTTAAGCTCAATCCCAAGGTCGATGATATACCAGACCGCTTTTCTGTTAAAAAGGATGGCGTCAAACTGCTCATCATGGGTACAGTGAAAAAAGGCGGCAGCGGCTGCATCTGCCCCGAGAGCACTTTGCTCAAGAACCTGCTGAACCACCTCATGCTCCGCAGGTCCGAGGTGGTGATACTGGACATGGACGCCGGCATCGAGCACCTGGGCCGAGGCACAGCGGCTTCTGTGAACGCCTTCATAGTGGTGGTGGAGCCTGGACAGAGAAGCGTCGAAACAGCGAAGGCTGTAAAGAGGCTAGCCCAGGATATAGGTATTAATAAATGCTACGTCGTAGGCAACAAGATTGCCAGCGATGCCGACCGCCAGTTCATCACCGAAAACCTGCCTGATTTCGAGCTTCTCGGCTATATCAGCTTTAATCCCAAGATCGCCGAGGCAGACCGCAAAGGCATCAGCCCTTACGATAATGACACCAAAGTAGTCTCTGAAGTAAAAGCAATAAAGGAACGGCTGGAAGCTATCTCGAGGTGATAGAATGAACAAGCAAACAGTTCGCGACATCGAGCTCAAAGGCAAGAGAGTGCTGGTCAGGGTCGATTTCAATGTACCCCTCGACCCCCAGACCAAAGCCATCAGCGACGACAGCCGCATCAGGGCAGCGCTGCCCACCATAAAATATTTGCTTGATAAAAAGAGCAAGGTCATCCTTTGCTCTCATCTGGGTCGCCCCAACGGCAAGGTCGTCGATGATATGCGCCTGGCTCCGGTAGCAAAACGTCTCTCTGAGCTACTGAAGCGGCCCGTGCCTTGCACCAGGGACTGCATAGGGCCGGAGGTGGAAGAAGCGATCTCCAAAATGAAGGAGGGCGACATCCTCATGCTGGAGAACCTCCGCTTCCACGCTGAGGAGGAGAAGAACGACCCTGCCTTCGCCCAGGCTCTGGCTAAGTTGACGGATGTTTATGTCAACGATGCCTTCGGCACCGCACACCGCGCCCATGCCTCTACGGAGGGTGTAACCAAATACCTGCCCGCCGTAGCTGGTTTCCTTATGGAGAAAGAGATAGACTACCTGGGCAAAGCCCTGGCTGGAGCTGCCCATCCTTTCGCCGCCATCATCGGGGGGGCCAAGGTCAGTGACAAGATGGCGCTGCTGGATAATATTTTGGGCAAAGTGGATTATCTTCTCATCGGCGGCGGCATGTGCTGTACTTTCCTCAAGGCTAGAAACTACAACGTGGGCAAATCTCAGGTCGAGGAGGATAAGCTAAACGTCGCCCGCGACCTCATGGACAAAGCCGCCAAATCAAATGTCGAAGTGGTACTGCCAGAGGATGTTGTGGTCGCCGATAAATTCGCTACCGGCGTTCAATATAAGACTGTTCCCATCAACAGCATACCATCCGACTGGTATGTTATGGACATCGGCCCCCAGACTGTCAAAAGCTTCAGCGACAGGATCAAGAAATGCCGGACAGTCTTCTGGAACGGCACCATGGGTGTCTTCGAGTACAAAGAGTTCAAAGCAGGCACCGAAGGCATAGCGAAGCAACTGGCAAGCCTCAAAGCCACCACCATCACCGGTGGCGGCTCCACGGCTGAGGCTGTGATGGAGCTCGGACTGGAAAAGAAGATGAGCCACGTCTCCACCGGCGGGGGGGCAGCCCTGGAGTTTCTGGAAGGCAAGACCCTGCCCGGCGTGGCGGCGCTGCTGGACAAAAAAAGCTAGCGGAGAGAGTAATGCTAAGCCTGGAACAATTAAAGGAAATAACGAGGCAATCCAACTCGAAGATAGTGCTTCTGGTAATCGATGGCTTGGGCGGGTTACCCAGACCGGAGACAGGCAAGACCGAGCTTGAGACTGCCCATACCCCCAATCTCGCCGAATTGGCAAATAAAGGGAATTGTGGCTTAACCGACCCGGTATCGCCGGGCATCACGCCAGGCAGCGCACCGGGGCATCTCGCCCTGTTCGGCTACGACCCCGTAAAGTGTCTTGTAGGGCGGGGTATACTGGAGGCTTTGGGCATTGACTTCGACCTCAAAAAAGGAGATGTAGCGGCTCGAGGCAATTTCTGCACCATAGACAGTAAAGGGCTCGTTACAGACCGCAGGGCAGGCCGTATCTCAACTGAAGATAACGCCAGACTGTGCGAGAAGCTGAGTAAAATAAAGCTCGAGGGCGCTCAATTTTTTGTAGCGCCGGTTAAGGAGCACCGCTTCCTGCTAGTGCTTCGCGGCGAAGGACTGACCGGCGACGCCAGCGACTCCGACCCCGAGCAGGTAGGAGTAGCCCCGCTGAACGTGGTTGCACATTCCTCCAAGGGGAAGAAAACCGCTAAGCTGGCTAATGAGTTCGCCGCCAGGGCTAAAGCGGTCCTGGCGGATTCCCATCCTGCCAACATGGTGCTGCTGCGCGGCTTCTCCCAGCATCCCAACCTGCCCACCATGAACGAGACCTTCAAGCTGAACCCCGCTGCCATCGCAGCTTATCCCATGTACCGTGGGCTGGCCAAGCTGGTGGGCATGAAGCTTCTCGAAACAGGCAGCAGCATAGAAGAGGAGTTCGACACACTGGCTAAGCATTACGCTGAGCACGACTTCTTCTTCGTCCATGTTAAGAAAACGGATTCGTCAGGCGAGGACGGTGATTTCGACGCCAAGGTTCACGTGCTGGAAGAAATCGACAGGTTCTTGCCCAAGATAACAAACCTCAATCCGGATGTCCTAATAGTCACCGGAGACCACTCCACACCGGCGATGCTTAAAGGGCATAGCTGGCATCCTGTGCCGCTCGTTTTATACTCTAAGTGGTGTCGTGCCGACAATGCTAGAGAGTTCGGGGAGACAGCCTGCGCCTCCGGCGGTTTGGGTAGATTTCCCGCTGTAGAGGTCATGCCCCTGGCGATGGCTAATGCCCTCAAGCTGACTAAATTCGGCGCTTAGGAGGAAAGCCAAATGCGGACACCCATAATCGCTGGCAACTGGAAAATGAACACCACCGTCGCCGAGGCAGCGGAACTGGTCAAAGCTATGAAGGAGAAGCTGCACCAGATAGCAGGAGTGGAAAAGGTGCTCTGTCCTCCTTTCATCTCCCTGACCACAGTCAAGGAGCTTATCAAGGGCACATCCATCAAACTGGGCGCTCAGAATATGTACTTCGAGCGCAGTGGCGCTTATACCGGCGAAGTATCACCTGCCATGCTCGCCGGGCTTTGCGAGTTCGTTATCCTGGGACACTCAGAGAGAAGGGGATACTTCGGGGAAACCGACCAACTGGTCAATAAAAAGATTAAAGCTGCACTCGGAGTAGGGCTTACCCCCATAGTCTGCATCGGCGAAAGCCTGGAGCAGAACAACGCCGGCGAGACCGTTGGTGTCATCACGCGGCAGGTCAGGGCAGCTTTTGATGGCATAGCCTTACCTAAAGGAACGGTTATAGCTTATGAGCCTATTTGGGCTATCGGCACCGGCAAGTCAGCCAGTGGTGAACAGGCCAACGCCGTTATCAAAGTTATTCGCAGCACCGTTGTCCAGATTTACGGCGACTCTGTAGCCCAAGCGATGCGCATCCAGTACGGAGGCAGTGTCAACAACACCAATATAGCTGAGTTCATAAAACAGCCTGAGATAGACGGGGCGCTGGTAGGAGGCGCCAGTCTCAAGACAGCGGAATTTCTGGGCATCGTGGAGCAAACCGCCAAGATAAAGAAATAGGATGAGCCTACTAATCGCTATAGTAGGGCCAACGGCAACGGGCAAGAGCAGCCTGGCGCTTGAGCTTTGCCAGACTCTCAACGGCGAGATAGTGAGTGCCGACAGCCGCCAGGTCTACCGATACATGGACATCGGCACCGCCAAGCCCACCGTAGAGGAACAGGCTGCAGTCCCTCATCACCTCATCGATGTGGTCAATCCCGACGAGGATTTCAGCCTTGCCATGTATCAAAGCAGGGCACTGGAGGCCGTGCACGGTGTTCAGCGAAGAGGAAAGACAGCGTTCCTGGTAGGCGGCAGCGGACTCTATATATGGGCTCTTCTGGAGGGCTGGCGCATACCCCCGGTCCCGCCCGACCCTGCCTTGAGACGAGAACTCGAAGCTAAAGCCCAATTCGAAGGGGGCGAAGCACTATATGAGAAGCTAAAGGAAATCGACCCAGCGGCAGCGGAGCGGATTGGCACTAAAAACGTACGCAGGGTGATTCGGGCGCTCGAGGTCTGCCAGCAGGGCACCCCATTTTCAGAGCTTCAGGTCAAAAAACCTTTCGTAGATTCAGTTATTGTAGGATTAACAACAGACAGGGACGACCTCTATAAACGAATAGATACTCGAGTGGACAGCATGAGAAAAAAGGGCTTGGTGGCAGAGGTTGAAAGCCTGGTGGCAAGAGGCTATGGACTCGACCTGCCCTCGATGTCAGGGCTGGGCTACAAGCAAATCGGATTGTATTTGCAAGGCAAGACAGCCCTGCCCACCGCAATACAACAGATAAAGTTCGACACCCACAGCTTCGCCCGCCATCAATACAACTGGTTCCGTCTCAAAGACAAGCGCATCAACTGGTTTAAGGCAGAAGAAGGAACAACTGAAGCTGCACATCGTTTTGTGCAGCGATTTGTGGTAAATTAAGTAAGTAGCGAAAAGAGGGCATTTTATATAATTCTCCCTCCCCTGGCGGGAGGGATTAAAGGGAGGGAGAAACCTGTGCCTCACCCTCACCTAGCCTCTCCCCTCAAGGGAGAGGAATTTAGAAGTCGTAGAGGCGAAGCGGTGCTTCGCCACGCCAGGATTTATCGTGGAGGTTATTCATGCCCAAGCTTTCTGGAGAAGTCAAAGCGATGATCGCCGAGATTCGCCCCGGCATAATCGCCACAGCGAGCAAAGATGGCAAGCCAAACGTCTCAGCTAAAGGCTCGTTCCGGGTGCTCGACGATGACCATGTCATTTTCGCCGATATCAACTCGCCGCGCACCATAGCCAATTTGAGGGAGAACCCCTATGCCTCTATACTGGTGGTGCACCCGCGCACCCTCAAGGGCTGCCGCATCTGGGGCAAAGGCGATATTATTACCTCAGGCCCGCTGTTCGACCAACTGAACAAAGAGTTCGCGGAAAAGGGACTGAAGGTTAACCACGTGGTTAAGATAACAGTAGATAAAGTGCAGGAGAGCCCCTAAAAAGAGGTGCAGGATGCCTCCTGCCGGGGGTTTGGGGGTGTCCCCCAAATTCTAAAGTCCCCCAAGACTGGGGGATTTAGGGGGTTGATGTAGATTATTGCCGTCTTCTTAAAACGGAGTGTTTAGATGAATTTTACTAAACTTCAAGCCACAGGCAACGACTTCGTATTGATAGATGCCCGGCGGATGAAACGCGACTGGTCGGCGCTGGCTAAAGCAATGTGTGACCGTCACTTCGGCGTGGGCGCTGATGGAATTCTGCTGATTTTGCCTTCCAAGGTAGCTGACTTCTACATGCGCATGTTCAACCCCGATGGCTCTGAGGCGGAGGCCTGCGGCAACGGCTTGAGGTGCGCTTCAAGGTACGCTATGGAAAGCGGATTGGTGAGCACCGCTGA
Organism: Dehalococcoidia bacterium; assembly: GCA_037441825.1. GTDB lineage: Bacteria > Chloroflexota > Dehalococcoidia > SZUA-161 > SZUA-161 > JACWAE01. The sequence continues at coordinate 10,199 of JBBIRL010000047.1, forward strand.
CATCAGGGTAGAGACCCCAACTGGGATAAAAGTATTGTGGGCTCCGGACAAGAAAAACATCCGGGTAGCTATGGGCAAGCCCATACTCGCGCCATCTGCTATTCCAGTGCTTGCAAAAAACAAAACCACCCATGATACAGCACCGGTTATAGACTATCCTTTAACTGTAAGTAAGATGAAGCTGAAAATTATCTGCGTCTCCATGGGAAATCCCCACGCTGTATGCTTCCTGGAGCAGCCGGTCGCTGATTTTCCCCTAGCTGAAGTTGGCCCCAAAGTGGAGCATCATCTTATGTTCCCCAACAGGGTGAACTTCGAGATAGTGAACGTTATCAGCCGAAAAAGGCTCAGGGCGCGGGTATGGGAGCGGGGGGCTGAGGAGACGCTTTCCTGCGGCACCGGCGCCTGCGCCATAGCGGTAGCAGCCAGGCTTAAAAAGCTTACCGATAACCCGGTTGATATAATATTGCCGGGCGGCACACTGACTGTAGACTGGGACGGAAAGGGAGAGGTGCTGCTCAGCGGGCCTGCCGAGGTAGTGTTCGAAGGTAACTGGAAAGACTAACCGAGTTGAAAGGAGACCGAAGATGAGTTTCGTCATAGCCGTCTACGTGCCTGAAGGTATTGTCATGGCTTCGGACAGCCGTCAGTCGGTAACTGTTGAAGGCCGAAACCCCGAGGGCAAGGAGTTCAAAGTCGAGACCGTCAACTCCGACGCCATCATAAAGACATTCCTCCTGGAAAAGCAGCAGGTGGGGATCTCTTATTTCGGGCAGGATTTACCCGGTGGCGTCCCCTTAGCAAGCCACATTAAGAGATTTATCGAGGAAGAACTTAAGAGCAACGATGATGTAACGACTGTCCCAAAGAAACTGGTTGAGTATTTCCGAAAACCATTTCCCAATACAGACACAGGCTTCCATATAGCTGGCTACAGAAAAGAAGGAAAGAGCAGTATACCCTATATCTATTCCTGCCACGTAGCTCGAAACGTTGTAGAGAGGAGAAACACCAAGCCCGATGGCTCCCTTGCCTATGGTGCTACCTGGTCCGGCCAGGGCGATATCCTCAGCTCCATCCTTATCCCTGTGACCATTAAGGACGAAAAAGGCAACGATAAAGTCATTCGCTCGCCTGCGCCTATTATTTGGGATGCCATGTCGTTGCAGGACGCCATAGACTTCTCCATCTATGCCATCCGTACTACCATCGATACCATGCGTTTTCAGGCACGGCCCAAAAACGTGGGCGGTCCCATTGATGCCCTTGTGCTAACACCTGAAGAAGCTAAGTGGATTCGGAGGAAAGAATTGCGCGGTAGCACCTAACATTGAAAATAACTGAAATGCCGAATGCCGTTCGTGCTGAGCCTGTTGAACCATGAACGGGTTAAAATAAGAGTTAAAATGTAGCGCTGGCACTCCTGTGGCAACGAATTCCTCGTCTTGACAGGAGTCACAACGCTACAAAATTAGATACAAGAGAGGATTTAAGAACCCATGCAACTAGCCAAACGCATCGAAAAATTGCCACCGTATCTCTTTGTGCAGATTAGCAAAAAGATAGCCGAAAAGAAGGCCCAGGGGATAGACGTGGTCAGCTTCGGCATCGGCGATCCCGACATGCCGACGCCCGAGTTCGTCATCGACGCACGAAGTTCACGCAGAGAAGCAAAAGGGAGCGT
>JBBIRL010000048.1:0-11784 GCA_037441825.1 Dehalococcoidia bacterium
AGAAGCACGCCAGGTGCTAAGAGAAGAGGTAAAGCGCTATAATAACCACCAGGTCCATTCCACCACCGGCCAGATACCAGCTGTACTCTTCGAAAAAGCCTCAAGAGCAGGTAACACTTTGTTCAGGCCTTTCGCCTTGCCAAAGCCATATATTTCGGCCAATGATGTCTTCTGTCTACGAGAGACACGAATGGTCAACGGGTACCGGAAGATATCTTTCTTTAACCATGAAATAGTAGTGCCACATGTGCCGCTACGAGAGGAGGTCGGGATTCATCTACTTCCCGATACATAAAGAGACGCTTTGGAGGTTCGAATATGGTGGGATAACCGAATGGTGCACTCTGTGGCCTATCCATTAAACCAGTTCCCAAGAGTTCACTTTTCAACTTTTTCTAACACGACCGTGCTGCGCAGGCGGTAATTGGGGGAACACAATGGTTTCAAACATGCTCTATATCTTCGATTCCGGCTTTTTCCAGAATTTCCTCTATGCGGTCAACGTGCTCGAAAAAGATACTGCTCCTCACATAGTCAAAGCGGGGCCGGGGTATATCGATTTTTACCTCACCGATCACTCTTCCCGGTCGGGGAGCCATAATCAGCACCCTGTCAGCCATGAGCACAGCCTCTTCGACCAGATGGGTGACTATGACAAAGGTATCGGGATGTGCAGTGCGGTCGTTCCAGATGCGCAATGTCTCCTTGCGCAGTTCTCTGGCGGTCACCTCATCCAGCGAGGAGAATGGCTCGTCCAGAAGCAGGACATCGGGAGCGACCGCCAGTGCTCGGGCGATGCCCACCCGCTGCTTCATCCCTCCGGAAAGCTCGCTGGGATAGTTATTTTCGAAACCGTCCAACCCCAGCTTTTTCAGCAATGCCTGTGCTGTCTCCTCTTTCTCCTGTCGGCTCATCGCCTTGGTGTCCAGAGCAATGAGGACATTCTCCTTAGCCGTCTTCCAGGGCAGCAAGGCAAAGTTCTGGAAAACCATGCTGACCCCCGGGATAGGCCCCTTGATAGGCTTATCCTGGAAATAGATATGGCCCTTGGTAGGGAATTCGAGCCCTGCGATCATTCTCAGGATAGTGCTCTTGCCGCAACCGCTGGGACCGATAATGGCCAGGAATTCGGTATCCTCTATGCCGAAAGAGACATTATCCAGGCTTAGCAGCTCTCCCTTGGCTTCGTAGAATGTCTTGCTAACCTGCTCAATCCTTATCAGAGGCAAGGTTTACTCCTCCTCGAGCACATGGGTGCTGGCACGGCTGAGAAGCCGTCTCCAGATCAGGCTGTTCATGACGATGACTATGGCGCTCATGACAATCAGCAATACTAGCAATTGATGGTTGTTGCCGGCCTGGGAGGCCTCGTCCAGGGCGGAGCCCAGCCCGGGTATAGTGTGCGCCTTATTCCCGATATTCACATACTCCGAAACAATAGTAGCGTTCCATCCTCCTCCCCACGCCAGTATACTGCCGGTGACCAGAGCAGGCAACAAGGCTGGAATCAGCATATGGCGAAGGTATCTGGCCCCTTTTACATTGAATATTCCTGACAGGTCTTTTATCTCCTTGGGCCAGTGCTCCACTGCTTCGATGACATTGAATATCAGATACCAGAGCATCCCGGTGAGCATCAGCAGCACCGCAGCGATCTCCAGCCCTGTCTGTACCGGGAAGATTCGGGTGAAGATAAGCCAGAGCAGGGGAAAATATGCCAGGGCCGGGATGGATTGCGCTACATCGGTGAAGATAACGATAGCGTTCTTGGTAGCAGGTCGCTGCAGAATGAGATAACCTATGCCTATCGCCAGGGCGAGGCTTATGAAATAAGCTATGGCCAGTCTGCCAAAGGAGTAGCCTGTGTCTCTGGCAAGGTGTTCCAGGTCGAGGGACGTGATAGGCAGCCGTATCCATCCGTAGAAGACTCCGACGATCACTATGAGCAAGCCCACGGCAACCAGCAGATAATTCAGCCTTCTGATGCGAAAACGAAGCAGAAACCAGGATGGCAGGTGTACCCCTTGCACGGCGTCCAATCTTGAGTCGATGTAGTTGACCTGTCTGGCCCAGAAACCCTGGCCTGTAGATTCCCTGGGAGCGAAACCATGGAAAAACATGAACCGGTGTTCCTTAGCCCTCTCATTCAAGCGGTGCCAGATGAGCCTGTTCATTAAAAAGACGATAATGCCTATAGTTGCCAGTCCGGCCAGAGACATCCAGACACTGCTATATTTGAAGGAGGCCGTCTGGAGGTAATACCCCAAACCCGGCAGTGAATATAGCTTACCACCGTAGTTGATGAACTCAGTTACTATGACGAAATACCAGCCGCTGCCCCAGGCCAGGATGCTTCCTGCGATTACGTAGGGGTAGATTGAGGGGAACAAGATATGCTTTAGGTAGTCCCACCCCTCGATATGAAAGACCCGGCTCATATCCTTCAAATAGGGCGGCATGGATTTAATACCGGCGATCACCCCGAAGACAATGCTCCACTCCATGCTGGTGAAGAGGAGGAACATAGAAGACAGCTCCAGGCCGAGGATGCTCCCATGAAAAGCACTTATGATAACTGCCAGAGCCAGTGGAAAGAAACCCAGCACAGGGACCGATTGCAGGATATCCAGAAGGGGTATCAGCAGGTTGCCCACCCGCTCCTTGGTGGCAGCCAGGATGCCGATACCGAGGCCAAAAGCCAGGCAGACGATATAGGTGATGCTCAGGCGAAGGAGGGTGCGCAGAGCATAATAGGGTAGAAGGCGTGTCTCAGAATAAGCTGACGCCTTCTGGTATATTATCCCCAGTAAGGCAACGAAGGCCAAAATGGCCAGGCCCAACAAGAGTTTTTGGAGATTCTTTCGAGATAACGTGACTACATCCCATAGCTTTGAAATCTGTTTTCGCCATATCCTACCCCCTGGTTATCTGCTAGTCAATACTCCCTTGCGGTGAATTGTGTCATCAGAGTAGAATTACAGCGGCACTAAGATGAGAGGTATCGAGATGAAACGAGTGGAATTGGAGAGGCTTCCTAAGAAGACTTTAATAGAGCTGGCGAAGATGTACTCCCGAAACTGGCAGACCCTCGACGGGCTCTGGTTCGGAAATGTCGAGGCTGAGTTTGGGCTCGATGCAGCGGTCAAACTGGATTTGAAGAACTGGGAGAAGCAAGCAGTGATAGAGGCCGAGAGGATAAAGAAGGTGCTCAATCTCGATAAGGGCGGGCTGCCCTCGGTTTTGACGGTGCTGAGCTTTATGAGCTGGCAGCTTGCCTCGCCTCTTTTCGAAATCGAGGAGGAGAGCCCTCAGAGGGCTGTCTTCTATTACCCGCGTTGCGCCATTCATGAAAGCAGGAACAGGCAGAATAAACCCGTTTTTCCCTGCAAAACCATGAAGCTGGGGCTGCTCTCCAACATCGCTAAGGTGGTGGAGCCGAAGGCGGTTGTGAGGTGTCTTCATTGCCCTCCCGACCCGCATAGGGAGGGCTTTTGGTGCAAATGGGAGCTAGCCTTTAAATAGCGTCAACGGGGGATAGAAGCAGGATGTCATTCTGACTGAGGGAGCGGAGCGACCGAAGAATCTCGGATTCTTCGCTATGTTGAGAATGAAGTAAGGATAGTTGTTTGAGACCAAATGGGGACGAGATTCTTCGCTACGCTCAGAATGACATTTTCAAGAGGACTTTTCGCTGCATTGCTCTTAGATAATAAATGCTACACGCCCTTGAGGTAATCCGCTAAATCCTTCTCGTCTTGGGGGACAAAGGCTTTGTATTTTCGAGCGAACTTCTCTTTAAGCTCATCCGGAGCCAGAAAAGCCATCACAGGGTATCCCGCAATCTCAAAGCAGCCCTCATCGTCCTCGCTGTCGCCAAGGTATGCTACCATTCTGGCATCTAAATTCTTTTCCTGGAGCAGCTTCAGCAGCAGCAGGGGCTTCTTTTTATAGATGTTCAGTCCGAATTCAACAGCCTTTCCCTTGTTCTCCTTGAGTTTATCAGCTTCGATGAAATCAAAACATTCGGCATAACCCGCAACTGCCAGGATCCTTTCGATGCCATATCCATATCCAGCGGAGAAGATGGCAGTGGTCTTCCCAGCCTGATGGCACTCCTTGAGCGGCCTCAGCATTCTATGCTCCAGTTTGGCCTGGGTCTGCGGCTTATGGGCGTAGTCCTCAATCGAACTAAGCACCCACGAAACAGGCACGCCTTTTATTATCCGCTCGTTATAGATGCGGAACAGCTCTCTAATGAAGTCAGTTTCAGCATTGCCGCGTCCTTTTCTATATAGCTCCTCCAATTCCCTTCTCGCTGTTAAGATACGGGCCATCCTGAAGGGATGCAAGGGGAAGGAAGCCTTAAACATGTCCCTTGCTGCGTTCTCCAGCACGGGCCTCTCATCGCGGTACTCGATCAGCGTACCGTTCCAGTCGCATATTATGATGTCAGGGGGCATAGCGATTACTCCGATGCCATGATGTCATTTTGCCATAAACATCGAGATGCCTATTATACCATTTCCACTCTGTGACCCGGATATATGGCTCATGAGGCCATTAGCGTCCGGGAGAATGAGAGGAAAGGTAAAGCAAAGTTATTTACGGTTAGCTGACAGGACTCGGTGCAGAGACTTCTCCCCTTGCTTGCCGTACCATTTTCGCATGAATTATTAACCGAAATTACTATTTATACTTGGTGACAGTCATGCTAACGTGGAATTGGGGCAGTGCGCTAACAATTTTCTGCCATGAGGTGTATAGGATGGAAGAGCCCAGGGGAACGATACTGATAGTTGACGACGAGGAGCCCAGCCGGGCTACCCTTTACCGTAAGTTGCAGGCGGATGGTTACACTTGTGCCGTGGCGAACGATGGCGAAGGTGCTCTGTGGAAGACATCTGCACAGGAATTTGACCTGGTGCTTCTGGATTTGGACATGCCTGTACTGTCTGGGATGGACGTATTGCCCCGCATAGTTGCCGGACATCCTGATACCTGTGTGGTCATGATGACTACCCTAGAGAACATGCCGAGTGCCGTCGAAGCTATGAAGCAAGGGGCTTATGATTACGTGTTTAAACCTCTGAATATGGACGACCTGGGGATGAGGATAGAGAAGGCGCTGGAGAAAAGGAGACTGGCGCTGGAGAACCGAGAGTATCAAGTCCATTTGGAGCAGAAAGTCGAGCTTCAGGTGTCTCAGATACGGAAGTACCTGTATGAAGCTGTTGAAGCGCTGGGACTGGAGCAGATGTCGTTGGATACTCCCGACGCTGTACGTCAGGCGCAGCGGTATGCCAAAAGGATGTTCCAGATCAGCGGCACTGTGGATGAGGCGGATATGCGGGGGGCCTATCTGCAAATGGCCCGCACGCTAGCTTCGATAGCCGAGGCACGCGAGCCTTATGCCAGCGGCCATGCCGACAGGGTGGGTTTGCTGGCCAACGAAATTGCTATCCGGCTCGGCTGCTCCGATGAGATGAAAAGGCAGATAAAGTTCGCCGCCATACTCCAGGACATCGGCAAGATCGTGATACCGGACAGTATTCTCTCTAAACAAGGCAATTTGACGCCGGCTGAATATAAAGAGATAAACAGGCATCCTACGGCATCAGTGGAGATAATCCAGCATGTTGAGTACTTCAAAGACATCCTCCCCCTGGTGGAGAGCCACCACGAATGGTACGATGGTAGCGGCGGCTACCCCAAAAAGCTGAAAGGGGAGCAGATCCCGCTGGGCGCACGCATCCTGGCTGTGGCCGACGCTTATGATGCCTTGACCTGTCAGCGGCCCCATCGCCCTTCCCTCACCACCGGCCAGGCAGCCCAGGTCCTCAAGAGAGGCGCGGGAAAGCAGTGGGACCCCGTGATTGTGGAAGCTTTTCTGAAGAAACTGGGCGTGACAGTCTAGATACCCATCAACCTCATTCCCAACTTCCTTGCTGCGCAAGTAGCAAACTATATCCCCCGTAACCAGTGTGCTATACTTATGTTCATCTGGAAAACAAATCGCTAAATCTTGGCCTGAGCTTGTGTCGAAGGCAGATTCAAAATCCAGAAATGAAATTTAAGTCCAATATTACTATCATCGGGGCTGGCGTGGTCGGCCTGGCCATAGCTGCGCGAGTTGCAAGCCGTGACAGGGTGGTTTATGTCCTGGAGAAAAACGAGAGATTCGGCCAGGAGACAAGCAGCAGGCACAGCGGCGTTATCCACTCCGGTATATACTATCCTGAAGGTTCTTTGAAAGCCAAGCTGTGTGTCGAGGGCAACCGCCTCCTCTATGAACTCTGCCGGAAGCATGGCATAGGCTACCGAAAACTGGGCAAGCTCATAGTAGCCACCGGTGACGGGGAGATCGCGCAGTTGGAAGAATTGCAGGAGAGGGGACAGAGAAACGGCGCACAGGGACTGAGGATAATTTCGAGGCACGAGCTGAATAAGCTGGAGCCGAATGTGAAGGGAGTTGCGGCGCTCCTCTCGCCATCAACCGGCATTATCGACTCGCATGCTTTGATGGGGTTCTTCGCTGCCAGGGCGAGGGAAGGAGGCGCTGAGATAGCCTATCGCAAGAAGGTGGTGGGCATAGAGAAGGTATCGGATGGCTATAAAATCACCGTGGAGGAAAATGATAAAGATAAGTTCTCCTTCACCACGCACATTCTGATAAACTGCGCCGGTCTTTACTGCGATAAGATGGCCGAGCTTGCCGGCATAGACGCAGGCAGGGCAGGGTACAGGCTGCATTACTGCAAGGGGGAATACTTTACAGTAGGCAATGGCAAGAGCAAGCTGGTTAAACGACTGATATATCCGGTGCCTGAGGTCAAGGGTACCGGGCTGGGCGTCCACGTTACACTTGACCTGGAAGGCAGGATGCGGCTGGGGCCCAATACTCAGTATGTCGACAGCATTGATTACGCCGTGGATAGTAGACATAAAGATTCGTTTTATAAATCGGCGATAAAGATGCTGCCCTTTATAGACTATGAAGACCTGGATCCCGAGATGGCTGGCATCAGGCCCAAGCTCCAGGGGCCCGGGGAGGACGTCAGAGATTTCGTCATCAGAGATGAAAGCGATAAGGGCCTGCCTGGTTTCATCAATCTCATCGGCATCGAGTCCCCCGGCCTGACATCATCACCTGCTATAGGACGGTATGTTGCGGGCATAGTTAAGTCCATTTTGTGAGATGAAAACCCGTCGCCACGGGAGTGGCGACGCTACAGTGGTGGGTAGCCTGGAGCGGATGCTCCAACCTACCCATATCTTGGAAGAGGGCATGAATGCCATCGCAAAGAGATAGAAGCGACCTGAAATATTTCTTTGAGCCCTCCTCCGTAGCCGTATTCGGCTCCTTGAGAGAGGTGTTTGGGCTGGGCTACGGAGTGATCAGGAACATGCTCCAGTTCGGCTACACAGGCAAGATTTACCCTGTCAGCCCCTATCAAAATGGTGACGTCCTGGGATTCAGAGCCTACTCCGCTGTAAATGATGTGGCTGACCCTATTGATGCAGCTATTGTGATTACTCCTCCCCCGACAGTGCCTGGGATTATCGAACAGTGCGCACGCAAAGGTGTAAAAGCAGTAACTATCGTATCTGAAAATTTCGCTGAGGCTGGCGCTGAAGGGGCCAGATTCCAGCAGCAACTGGTGGATATAGTCCTCCGCACCGGCATCCGCATCATCGGGCCGAACACAGTCGGCCTCTTCAATGCTGCAACCGGGTTCATAACCAATCCCTATCTCATTGTGCAAAAGAAGATTCGTAGGGGCGGCATAGCCTATTGCAGCCAGAGCGGCTACGTGGGCACCGCAGCGCAACCTCTGGAAGACCGTGCTGTCCCGGTGAGCAAGATGTGCGATATCGGCAATAAATGCGATGTAGATGAGGCCGACCTTCTGAACTATCTGGCAGACGACCCCGAAACGAAAGTTGTCGCTATGCACATAGAGAATGTCAAAGATGGACGCAGGTTTATGGATGCAGCCCGCAGGGTGGTGGCACGCAAGCCCCTGCTGGTTCTCAGACCGGGGCGGAGCGAAGAAGCAGCCAGAGCTGCAGCTTCCCATACGGCCTCGCTGGCGGGGAACGAGCGGGTACATGACAGTGCAATCAAACAGGTCGGAGCAATTCGGCTCGATACCTGGCAGGAGTACTGGGAGGTGCCCAAGATATTCGCGTACCAGCGATTGCCTTCAGGCAATCGCATAGCTATCCTCACTCTCACCGGGGGAGTGGCCGTGGTGGGGGTTGATGTAGCGGTGAGCGCCGGTTTGGCCGTAGCTCGCTTCTCATCTGCCACAGCCGACAAGCTGAAGCGCATATACCCCCGGCTGTCCAGCAATCCGGTCGACCTGGGCCCGATATTATCCGTGTCCGACGACCCTTTCGCTGTTGAGGAGGAGGTAATAGCCCTGGCGCTTAATGATGCCGATGTAGATTGTGCTGCCATCTCTGTCTATGCCGGCTTCGATGATATCGTGGCTCCTATTGTGGAGATGTTCGACCATTTAAAAGGGCGCATCACCAAGCCGATAGCTATCTGGATTTATGGGATGAAATTATCTGCGATGGATGAGATGTCTCGTCGGTTGGAGATGCGGGGATTGCCGACCTACTTCTACCTCGAAACCGCTGTCAAGGCGCTCGGCGTCGCTGCCGCTTATGCGGGGGTGCATAAATGAGTCCAAAGCGTTCAGATGAACAGGTGATAATGACTACCTGCGCCAGCCACTGCGGCGGTTTTTGTGGCCTCAAGGTGCATGTAAAGGATGGCGTCATTACCAGAATCGAGACTGACGATGGTGAGGAGCCCCAGGCCAGGGCCTGCCTCAAGGGGCGGTCATATCGGCAGAGGGTCTACCATCCCGACCGCCTGCTCTATCCTCTGAAGAGGGTGGGCGAGCGCGGTGAGGGCAAGTTCCAGCGCATCTCGTGGGATGAGGCCCTGGACACTGTAGCCGGTGAGATTAAGCGTGTGAGGGATACCTACGGGCCGCAGGCCATATTGCTTAAGACCTCGGTAGGCGACATGAATTTCATTCATACTGGCGCTATGGTTGTGGAGAAGCTGCTGGCTATGGCCGGCGGCTATTCTTCACCCTGGGCGTACTTCTCCTATGAAGGCGGCACTTTCGCCGAGCTGACCACCTACGGAACGATGTCCTCTCAGAGCTCCCGAGAGGATTTTCTGACCTCCCGCTTGATAGTTATGTGGGGCTGGGACCCGGCGGTTACGGTACAGGACACAAACACTATCTTATACCTGGCTCAGGCGAGAGAGGCCGGATGCAAGATTGTCTCCATCGACCCCAGATTCACCGATTCCACCGCTACAGTGGCGCACCAGTGGATACCTATCAGGCCGGGCACCGATCCTGCCATGATGATTGCTATGGCCTATGTCATGTTGCGAGACGGCCTTCAGGACCAGGCGTTTCTGGATAAATATACCTACGGGTTCGATAAATTCAGGGATTACGTCATGGGCGTGGAGGACGGTGTGCCCAAGACCCCGGCCTGGGCCGAGCTTATCACCGGCGTCCCTGCATCTGTGATAGAGGACCTGGCCAGAGAATACGCCACCACCAAGCCTGCGGCGCTGATCGCCGGCATAGGCCCGGGACGCTCAGCCAGGGGTGAGCAGTACCATCGCGCAGCCATAACACTGTCCGCCATGACGGGCAACATCGGCATCCACGGCGGGAGCGCGGCCCAGAGGTCCTGGCCGGCAGGATTGGTGCCTTTCCCCTTCATGATGATGGGCATCCCCGAAATTGTGGTGAATCCGCATGAGTCGAATAATACTCCACCGGCAGATATGCTGCCTCTGCGCCGCATCTGGCCCTGGGGTGCAGGCAGCATCCACGTCGCGCAGATGGCGGACGCCCTGCTCAAGGGCAGGGCCGGGGGTTATCCCGCCGACTACAAGCTCCTTTACATAGCCAGCACCGGATACCCCAATCAATACCTCAATGTTAACAAACATGTGCAGGCCATGAAATCGAAGTCTCTGGAGTTCATCGTTATGCACGAGCAGTTCATGACGCCCGGCGCCAAATTCGCCGACATCCTGCTGCCGTGCAGCACCTTTCTGGAGCGCAACGATATGGCTCAGTGGTCTGCCACCTGGTTCTACGGATACCAGAACAAGGTAATCGAGCCGCTGGGTGAGTCGAAGTCGTCATGGGATATATGCAAAGAGCTGGCCAAGAGACTGGACATACCGCACTTTTTCGATAAATCAGAGGACGAGACGCTGAGGGACATGGTGAAGGGTTGCCCCGACATCAAGGACTACGATACTTTTAAGAAGCAAAGCCTGCACAAAATGCACCCTGCGGAGCCTCATGTCGCTTTCGGCGACGAGATTCGGGACCCCGATAACAATCCCTTCCCTACGCCGTCGGGCAAGATTGAGATATACTCCCAGTTGATTGCGGAGATGAACAACCCCGAGATACCTCCCATCCCCAAGTATTTGGGGAACTGGGAAGACCGGAAGGATCCTCTATTTAAAAAATACCCTCTGCAGCTCGTCACCACGCATTTCAAAGGGCGCGCGCACTCTCAGTTTCACAATGTGCCCTGGATAAAGGAGCTGCTGCCTCAGACAGTATTGCTCAACTCCTCCGATGCCAAAGCCAGAGGCATAAAAGACGGCGACCTGGTCGGGGTGTTCAATGACCGGGGCCAGATGATAATCCCGGCCAGGGTCAGCCAGCGTATTATGCCGGGCGTGGTGGATGTCCCGCAAGGTGCCTGGTACGACCTCGATGAGAAGGGCATAGACCGGGGCGGCTGTGCCAATATATTGACCAAAGATGCCTATTCTCCCGGAGGCGCGTGCTGCACCAATACTGCGCTGGTGCAGGTTGAGAAGGCCCATTAGATAAGAGGAGAAAGCCATGCCGGATTTAAAAGAGGTAGCCGATAAAATTTACCGGTTTGAGACCGGTCTCTCGGTGATGACCAGCCTGTTTACGGTGTACCTTATTAAAGAGTCTCAGGGGGTGGTGATAGAGCCCGGCCCTGCGGCCTTAGTTCCAAGGATTCAGGAAGCGATGAAAAAGTTGGGCATGAAGGATTTGGCCTACGTCATGCCCACGCATATCCACGTAGACCATGCAGGCGGCGCAGGGAAGCTGGCTCAGCTTTACCCTGGGGCGAAGGTGCTGGTTCACCCCGCCGGGGTAAAACACGTCGTCAACCCATCCCGTCTCATTGAGAGCACCAAAACTGTTTTCGGCGAGGACTTCGAGGCTGGATTCGGGGCTATTCTCCCTGTACCGGAATCTCAAATAAAGTCGGTAGCGGATGGCGAGATAATTAAAGTCGATGGCAGGGAATTGCAGGTCATCTATGCGCCGGGTCACGCGCCCCATCACATAGCCATCTTCGACCACAGCGTGAAGGGCCTTTTCTGCGGCGAGGCGCTGGGTTTGCCCGGAGGCGAGGGCAACCGGGTTCTGCTGCCTGCCGTGGCACCTCCCAGCTTCGACCAGGAGATATATCTGGAGACTATGGAGAAGCTCAGAAAGCTGAATGCTCGAATTATTTTCTATGCACATGGTGGGGTGGTGGGGCACGATGTAGATAAGCTGATTACGCAGGCTGAGGAGAACACCCGTATCCTGGGCGACATAATTCTCCAGACTTTGAAGGATGGTGGAACAACTGAGGATGTCACCCGCAGAATTAAGGAATATGCCGCAAAGCACTTCGCTATGACCTTAACCGACATGGATCTGGCCCTGACTGTAGGCGGCTACGAGG
>JBBIRL010000049.1:0-11423 GCA_037441825.1 Dehalococcoidia bacterium
CCAGCGTAGCTCAGCGGCAGAGCAGCGGTTTCGTAAACCGCCGGTCGTCGGTTCAAGTCCGACCGCTGGCTTTTTTGCTTCAAAAAATCCCCCAGTTGCCCTGACCGAACATATAACCCATTTGATAGCCTCACAATGAAAAACTGGGGGACTATTCCTTCGAAAATAAAAAGTAAAGCAGGTCGGCTTCGCCGACCTGCTACCATCGTTTTCCTCCGAAAATAGAAATGCTTCCCGTTCGCCCTGAGCCTGTCGAAGGGTGAACGGCCCGCTCATGGTTCGACAAGCTCACCACGAACGGGACTGTGTCTCCGCTATTAAGAAATTATTTAGTTCTTTGTGACGACTTTATAAACGGTCGTTAGAATTCCTTGCGCAGCGGCCCGGCTACTTGCCCTTGAAGTTGGGTTTCCTCTTCTCGAGAAAGGCTTTGGCTCCTTCCTCAGCATCTTCTGTCTTGAAGATGTCCGAGAACAGATGAGCTTCGTTCTCTATGCCTGCTTTGACGCCCATCTCCATGGCAGCATTGACGCTCTTCTTGGTAGAAGCCACTGCTACAGCGCCTTTTGACATCAGCTTCTTCACCATGGCGTTTACCGCGTTCTCCAGCTCTGCGGGCGGCACCACCTGGTTGACCAGGCCGATGCGATATGCCTCTTTAGCATCTATGGGGTCGCCGGTGAGGCACATCTCCATAGCTTTGGTTTTCCCCACCAAGCGGGTCAGCCTCACGCTCCCCCCACCCCCACACATGATGCCCAGCTTAATCTCGGGCTGGCCGAATTGAGCGGTCTCCGAGGCTATCCTGATGTCGCACCCCCAGGCTATCTCCGAGCCCATGCCGAAGGCAATCCCGTTGACCGCAGCTATCACCGGCTGCGGCAGGTCTTCGAGCATGTTGGGGCTGAAGTACACCTTGTGGTCGTCCATAACTTTTCCGCCCTTTTTTGTTATCTCGACCCATCTGAGTATCGTCTTATCAATGTCTGCGCCCGCCATGAAGGCGCGATCTCCTGCGCCTGTTATGACTATCACTCTGACTGTCTTATCGCTGGCGATGTCCTTTACGGCTGCTTTTAGCTCGTCCGACATCGTCGGGTTGAAGGCATTCAAGACCTGCGGACGGTTAAAGGTTATCTTGCAAACCCCCTCTTTTTTCTCGACGAGAATTGTTTCGTAAGCCATCGCACTCTCCTTTTACAGTTCAGTTGGGGCTTCGTGAGCTACCTACTTCTTTTGCTGGTGCACCTCTGTCTTCACCAGCTCTATGAACTGGTTCACATCTGAACCAGCACCAAATATCGCTTTGACACCCTGCTTCTTGAGCATATCGTAGTCTTCGTCCGGGATAACTCCTCCCAGGACGACCATAACGTGATGCAATTTGTTCTTCTTCAACCCTGCCATCACCCTGGGAAGATGGGCTTCATAGGCGCTGGTGAAGAAGCTCATGCCTATAACATCCACGTCCTCCTGCACAGCCATTTTTACCACTTCTTCCGGCTGGCTGTAGCTGGCATAAACTACCTCGAAGCCTGCATCCCGGCAGCGGGATGCAATCAGCCTCAGCCCTCTGTCATGGATATCGATCCAATGCTTTACCAGCAGAACTCTCGGTCTTCCATTTTTAGACAATTTCGTATCCCCCCTTCACAATAGTTCGACAGGCTGTTGTCTTTAGAACTTTAGCATTACGTTGTATTCAGGCCCCCATCTCATTACCTTCCGCAGTGCCTTCGAGATCTCCCCTGCGGTGGCACGCGCCTTGGCAGCCTCGATGCAGGCAGGCATCACATGCCCGTACTCGCCAGCCTTCAACTTCTTGCAAGCCTCGACCACGCCGTTGAGCGCTGCATCGGTCTTCGCCTGGTCTCTGTGCTTCTTGTATTCCTTGGTTCGCTCAATGGAAACCCTGGCGACCTCGGGGTCGGGCCTGAACGCTTTGACCTTAAGGGATTCCTCAATCTGATATTTGTTCCACCCTACCACTATTCTCTTGTTTTTATCAATCTCGTCCCTCCACTGGTCGCAGCCCTTTCTCAGAACCATAGCCAGCATCCCAGCCTTGTGAGCTTTGACAAATCCCCCTGCGTCCTCGATCTCCTTGAGAATCTTCTCTCCCTCTTCCTCCATGCGCTTGGTCAGCCATTCGACATAGTAGGAGCCTGCCAGGGGATCGCCCACCTTGGTTACTCCGGTCTCGTGTACCAGAATCTGCTGTATCCTGAGTGTCAGAATAGCGGACTCCTCAGTGGGGATGCCGATAGGTTCGTCGTAAGCCGGTATCTGCATCGCTGTCGTGCCTGAAAGCGCTGCACCCAGAGCGTGGTAGGCGCTGCGAATGATATTGTTCAACGGCTGCTGCTTGACCAACTCGAAGCAAGAGGTGTTGGTATGTGTTCTCAGGTGCATGGCGGCTGGCTTCGTGGCACCGAATCGCTCTCGCGTAATCCTGGCCCACAGCTTTCTCCATGCTCTGAACATGCAGATATACTCAAAAAAGTCGTTGCACTGAGCTATCTGGAAACCTATGCCGGTCAAGAAATCATCCGGATTTAGCCCTGCTGCTTTGCAGGAGTCCGCCACGCATCGGGCGGTAGCGAGACAGAAGCCCATCTGATGGATAGCATCAGCGCCGGTCTCCGATATTGCGTGTCCCTGTATATTCGTGTGGTTCCAGCGCGGTATATTCTTGACGCAGAAGTGTATGTTTTCGGTTGCCAGTTTCAGCGCGTCCTCAGTCTCCCACATGAAGTTAGGTGCATACCAGGCTGTGAACACCCAGTTCATCGTATTTCCGCGCAGGTTGCCCCTGGGTACGCCTTTGCCTTCGGCGTAGGCAATATATAACGCAAACATGGGAAGAGTATCGCCGTTTATCAGAATGATGTTGCTCTTCGCCAGGTCCAAGCCACCGACCATGCGGTCAAAATCGTCAAGTGTGTTGCAGGAAACCCCGTCTTTTCCTATATAACCCTCGGCATCCGGCTCGTCGGGGTCGATGCCGAAATATCCCGGATAATCCCATACTAGGTTATAGCTCCGGGTACCGAAATATCCTTCCATGCCCGCCTTAGTCAGAGCTTCCATTCGTTCCTTGGTATGCTCAGGTAGGCCGTAACCGTGCACCGGCTGGTTAACCCAGGGCTGGAACTGGTAATGGATGGGATAGTTGCTTCTAATATAGGGATAAGCCCCGGGCATTGCGATGTCCTTTGTATAGTCGATGTCCTGGATATCCAGCGGCGTGTAAACAGGCTTTATCGGTATGCCGGAGTTCGTCTTGGCGGTGAAATCCTTGCCCTGATATATCTTGTTAACGGATTCCTGCCATTGCTCCAGAAACTTCTTAGCTTCTCCCAAAGTTTTTTCATCGAACATTTGTTAACTACCTCCTTTATTCTGCCACTATCTGCCTTTGAACTGCGGTTTCCGCTTCTCCTTGAAGGCCTTCATGCTCTCAGCAACGTCCTCACTGGAGAAGATAGTCGGCATCATGAGCACTGTCCAATCCCAGTCCTCATGGCACTTGCGGTTTAGCACCCTCTTAATCATTCTCTGGGCCAGCGGCGCGCCCTGCTTCATCCCTTCAGCTAACTTCATGACCTCCGGCATAAGTTGGTCGTGGGGAACCACCTTGTTTACCAGTCCCACGGCCTTGGCTTCTTCAGCAGTGAAAGTGGCACCGGTGAGAGTCATGTATGAAATGGTGCGCTTGCCCATATGCTCGGCGCCACGAAGCAGTGTCTCTATGGGTATCTGGCCCCAGTTGACCTCCTTGGTGCCGAATTTAGCTTTGTCAGAAGCTATAACGATATCACAAGCAAGGGTGATACCTGTGCCGAAGCCGAATGCGTACCCGTTCACAGCCGCAATAACCGGTTTAGGCAGGTACTCGATATGCCTAAACGGCCGGGCCACGTTCTCGATGAACTCCACACCCTTGATGATTTTATCGAACTCGAACTTCCCTACGTCAGCGCCGGCGCTGAAAGCGTCGCCTTTGCCGGTGAGTATGACCACCCTAATGCTATCGTCCTTCTCGATGTCAGTCAGAACGTCATCGAGGTCTTTGAACACCTGGGGGCTGGCAGCATTCAGCTTATCAGGGCGGTTGAACCAGATAGTCGCTATCTGGTCTTTCTTCTCAAGCAATATTGTTTCGAAATTCATAAATCGTTCCCCTTTCTCCTTAAGTCTGCCATCAATCTAAGAAGCTACCTATGCGTAGCCGATAGCCTGGAGCTCCTTGTTCAGCATTTCCTTCAAATAGACTAACCTCTCCTTGCCGGGCTTGAAGTCAAAGTTGATTGTCCCGTAAGGGTCTACCTCCTCTCTTAACAGCCTGACCTGTTCCTCTGTGGGCTTCTCGGTCTCCGGGATATGCGATGGTACCTCCAGCGGGAAGCCAGTGTTGTTGACCACATCCTCTGCTTTAACGCCCGGATGCAGGAAGTCTATCCGGAAGGGTTTGTCCTTCTCCTCTTTGGTGATGACGCAGAGATTCGTGATATAGCGGATGGGGCCGGGTCTATAGCCTGATTTGATTCGCTCTTGCGCGCCGATAAGGTACCTGGTTCCCGTTATCACATCTACCTTGGGAACGAAGGTCATCTTGGAATGCCCGGGGAAGTAGCCTATCATCTTGCGGTGCATCTTTATTACCTCGGGAGCACCGGCTCCGCCAGGTCCACGCAGCTTCGGTTTGTCATATTCACCGACCACTGACAGGTTGATATTCCCATATTGGTCTGCCTGAATGCTCGATATAGCCTCAACGTCGCCTCTTCCCTTCAAGTGAACTGAGTTGAGGTCTTCCAGCATAGTCCACATCAGGGCAGCTCCCCTTGTCGCAGAGGACTCAGCCCGGATAAACGAGAGCTGGAACGGCCTGAAATCGACTGCGGCGTAAGCGAGTAAACAGCTATTCGGCGCGTGGGTAATCTTCGCCAGGATATAGCTGGCATAGGCAAGCGGGGTAAACGAGCCCAGGACGACTACATCGCCATCTTCAATCTCTTTTGCCAGAGTCACGCACATCAACTCGCCGACGGTATAGTCTTTAGCATATTGCTTCATAGGTACTTTACCTCCCTTGCTAGTCTGCGCAAGATAGACGCCTGCTTCATGCCGCCGATAGCTTCCAGATATTCCCACTCGGGCTTCATCACATAATCTTGTATGTATTTTTTGAATGTCTCAGCGCTGGCTGCATATTCCATGTACTTCATGATGTGCCAGGCATCGAACACATAATGGGGAGCGCATGAGGTGGGATGAGCACCGAGCGGAGCCTCTATAACCATGTCTACCTGGAATTTGGGCACCTTGGTCTTCTCGGGATGCTTCCATATCTCCTCGCTAGGCACTACTTCCTCTACCGACACAATCCTCTTCTTCGCCGCCCTCATCATCTCGATGTCACTTCCTGTCGTGCCTTCCATCTGGATGCTTCCGGTTTTGTCCGCCCGTGCTGCGTGAATGATGGCTACATCGGGCACAATAGCGGCAGCAGCTATAAGCTCCTCTCCGGTGAAGGGACATTTTATGCTTTTATAGAATTCGGGCCTGTATTTTACCAGGTCGGAGCCGAAGGGACCTCGGTAGGGCAGGAACGGCACATTTCTTCCTCCTGCTTCGAGGCCTATGATTACGGCCAGCCCTGTTATCTCGTCATAGGGCAGGCCCTCCTTCTCAATCGCCCTGCGGAAATTGGGAGCCAGGCCGAATGCCTCCATGCTCACAAATGAAAACATCAACCTTTTCAGACAGCCAGCCCCTATCAGCAGGTCGATATCTATACTGCCCACTACGGTTATGGCTGTCAGGTCCTTGATTTTGGAGCGGATGATCTCGCGGATTATCGCCATAGGATGGCCGCCTAACCACGAACCTCCTATAGCCACTTTATCCCCGTCTTTGATGATATTGGTTATGTCGCTTAGTTTCCCAACCTTGTTTTCACTGGGCATACATCCCTTCCTTTCTCATAGATTTGGCCTGGGGCTCGCAGCGTTGTTGCTCAGGAACATTGAGGATAGTGCACACCTTTCAAGGGAAAATGAAGACTGTGAAAATTTTAACAAGGTCGAAGGCGACTGTCAACAGTCGTGCTCATTCGCCCAGAATCATGCGGGCAGCGCGCAGCCCGGATAACGCTACTGCAGGCACGCCGCCGCCGGGCATAGTCCAATGCCCTGCCAGATAGAGATTGGGGATGGGGGTCTTTTGCTCCAGCCTTTTCAGAAACATCTGCGGGGAGAAAGCCCATCCCATGGCAGCACCTAGGGTATTCAGGGTGTACCTTTCATAGGTTAGAGGTGTAGCGGCATCCTGCACTACGATATGCTGGGAAAGTCCCGGAATGAGCTTCTCGGCCTTGGCAATAAGTCTCCTGGCAAACCTATCTTTCTCCTCCCGCCAGCTTTTACCCGCCAGATAGTATGGTGCCATGGTCATAATAATCACAACATGCTTACCCGGTGGCGCTACGCTGGGGTCAACCAGCGTGGGGATGGCGATGCCGAAGCAGGGGACGGCAAGCTCGCCCTTTAACAGACGATGCCATTCTTGCGTATTATCGTAGGTTTCGTAAACTATGGTCTCCGGGGCATCAACACCTGCTGTCCTGGGGTCAATATCTATACCCAGGTATACATAGAATGATGACAGGCTTATTTCGAGTCGATTTAACGTCTTGACAAAATCTTGGGGCAGGTTCTCTTCGCCTACCAGGTTGAGGAAAGTAGCTCTGGCTGCTATATTTGACACAACCTGTGTCGCACGGACCTGTTTCCCCTTTCTTGTTTCAATGCCCGCAGCTTTGCCCTTTTCCAGAATAAGCTTGCCCACAAAGGTCTTGTACTCTATCTCACCGCCATAGCTTTTAAGAGTTCGGACAAGGGTGTCGGGCACTGCCTGAATCCCTCCGAGCGGATAAAAATAGCCGCGAATCTGCTCGGTGAACAGCAGGGCAGCATAATCTATCGCCGAGTTATTCCAGGGAGGATACCAGAGGTGCCAGTTGGCATTAACGAGGGATTTTAACTTTGCATCTTTAATGTGCTCATCGACTAACTCTTGAAACGACCTTCCCTTGTACTTCGCTAGCACAGGTGACAGGGTCGGGAGTTTCTTGATGTCTTCATATATCGACATTATTATGTCAAATAAATTTGTTATCCCTTTGCTTTCCCCGGGAAATAGCTCTTTCAGCTTCCCGATGAAGTCCTCCACATCCCTGCTGCTATCCAGCGTCAGGCCAGGGAAGATAAATCGCTGAAACTGCTCTTTGAACTTGAATTCGTCCTCTATCTCCAGAGCGGAGAGGACTCGCTGGAAAGCTCCGCTCTCCTTACCTCCCGTCAGGTGCAGGACTCCGGCATCGAACTTAAAACCCTTCCTGGAAAAGGAGGCACAACAGCCGCCGGGCACGTAGTGCTGCTCAAATACCTTGACCCTCTTGCCCTTCTTCGCCAGATAGGCAGCGCAGGTCAATCCTCCTATCCCAGCCCCTATCACCGCTACGTCATACTCTTCATCGAAATGCCCGGTTTGTTTTGACAATTCAACTCCCTTTCGTGCTTAGCTTAAATCTTTTGTCCCGCCAGGAATCCGGAAGCCATAGCCTCCAAAAGCTTCCCGGGCTCGCCACAATCTCCCACAAGATAAAACTCAGGGGCCTTTCCTTGCAATTCCTGAGCAAGGCCGATATCAGGTATTATACCCACTTTTACGATGGTGTCAGCCTCGATGAACTCAGTGGAACCGGGGTAGCTTATCTGTGCTCCTTTGTCTGTTATCTCCGTTACTTTAGCTTCCTTGAACATCTTGGCCCCGGCGTCTTTCAGCTTTTTCAGGAACACCCACCTGTGGGTGATCTCTATATCGGAGCCCAGTCGCTTGGACTCCTCCACTATGGTCACTTTCTTTCCCCGCTCTGCCAGCGTTTCCCCAAGCTCGCAGCCTGCGAAGTTGCCACCGACAACGACTACTCTCTTTCCGAAGGGAAAGTTGAACCTTAGAAGCCATTTTATAGCCGAGGGGTTATAGAAGTATTTTACAAAGAGGGCACCTGCGTAGGATATCGCTTTCTTGGCTAAGCCGCCTTTTTTCATAGCGTGCCCGCTGAAAACGGCTTGCACATTTCCCCGGTCGAGTACGATGTCATTCCCCCCGCCCAGCACTTCAAGCGGAGAAGGAGCGCCGCCCGCTGCCAGCACAATTGCATCTGGCTTCACTTTATCGACCAGCGCGGGTGTGACTCTGGTATTTAACCTGACTTCGATGGGGAGCTTCCCGATTTCTCTCTTCATATAGTCGAGTGCCGGTTTCATGCGCCCGTTGGTTATCGATGCCAGCAGCAATGCTCCGCCCAGCCTTGGATTTTGGTCGCAGAGAATGACCTGGTGCCCTCTAAGGGACGCTATGCGCGCTGCCTCCATCCCCCCCGGCCCTCCGCCTACGACAAGCACCCTCTTGCTCCTGGCTGCCGGCTTCTCCGCAGGATATTCTGACTCCCTCCCCATCCTGGCGTTGACGCTGCAATGAACAGGCGGACTATCTACGCCCGAGATGCAGCGGCAGCAGTTTATACAGGGTCTGATATCCTTGAGACGTCCTTCGCGTGCCTTATTCGGCATCTCCGGATCGGCAACCACCGCTCGCGCCATGTACACCAGGTCTGCCTTGCCTTCAGCCAGAACTCGCTCTGCTATCATGGGGTCTTGAATCTGGGTGCCCGCAGATATGGGTATGTTAACTGCTTTTTTCACTCCCTCAGCGAGATAAATCCATGCCCCCTGCGGTACCCACGTCTGTATTATGGGAACAGTAGCATAGTGCCAGCCTGACATTACATCTATCTCTGCTACGCCTGCTCTTTCCAGCATGCCAGCCATCTGCTTGGTATCTTCAAGGTCGTATCCCTTCGGCTCCATCAAATCAGCCCCGCTGAGCCTGCAGGTAATGGGATAGTCTTTGCCGGTCTTATTCCGGATGTTTTCTACGATTTCCAGCAGGAACCGCATCCTGTTTTCCAGACTGCCGCCGTATCGGTCTGTCCGTTTATTGGTTATAGGAGACAGAAACTGCGATACCATATAGCTCACCGAGGCTATAACCTCAACAGCATCGAAACCAGCCTGCTTGGCTCTGCGGGCTCCGTCTCCGAAAGCCTCCACCATCTGGTGAATTTCGTCAATGGTAACAGCCTTAGGCATAGTTGGCTCGTAAGGCCCGCCCAGACGGAAGGCCGAGCCGGGATGCCCTGTTGGCGTTGTACCTGAAGGGCTTATGTACTCTACCGGACCGTCCCCGAATGCCCAACTATAGCCCACGCCCATCTGGGCATAGACCTTCGCTCCGTTGGCATGGACCAAATCAACCAGCTCTTTAAGCCCGGGGATGAAACGGTCATGGTATATCCCGTAAAGAGGACCTTTCAACAACCTGGTAGTGGTGCAGCTTATCCCGATGAGCGCCACGCCCCCTTTAGCTCGTTCGGCATAGCAGGCCTTTGTTTGTTCGCACACAGTACCGTCTTCGGAAAGGGCTATGCCCATAGCAGGCAGCTTAATCCTGTTTTTCAGCTCCATGTTTCCGATTTTAATCGGCTCGAACAGCTTGGTAAATTTCATTCCTTGAGTCTCCTATCTGCTTACAACAATTTAATCACCTGCTGGCGTGATGTCAAACCTCGCACCCGCTGTGAAATGATGAGCCTATACTCGTAGCCGTTGACACTGGGAAACTGATAAGGTACTATCTTAACGGCTGTGGTAAATCGACATGTTCAGGTAGAGAAGCAGAAGCAGGAGGGTGCCCCTGCTTTTTTGTGCTGAACAGAAATAGATACTGCCCTCGTCCGGAGGGATAGAAGGATGGGTGCTATGGTAGGGATTACCTCATTTGGCGCTTACATACCTTTATTACGTATAAACCGCAAGCTTATCTCCTCTGCTACAGGATGGTTGGGTTCGGCAAGCACCTTGCCCGGAGAGAAGGCGGTAGCCAATTACGATGAGGATAGCCTCACCATGGCTGTAGCGGCCGCCGTGGATTGTTTGAGAGGAATCGAGCGTGAAAAAATAGACGAATTGTATTTCGCCACTACCACATCGCCATACAAGGAGAGGCTGGGCGCAGGTATAGTTTCCACCGCTCTCGACCTTCGTGCTGACATCAGAGCTGCTGACTTCAGCAATTCCATCAAGGCCGGAACTACTGCTCTTCTCGCTGCATTGGACACCGTTAAGGCAGGTTCTGCAAAAAATGCTATCGTTTGCGCCTCCGATTGCCGTGTAGGCAAAGCCGGCAGCAACCAGGAGCAATCCTGCGGCGATGGCGCTGCCGCTTTTCTGATAGGAGAAGGCAAGGTCATCGCTACAATCGAAGGCTCCTATTCACTTTCTTATGACTTCGTAGACTATTGGAGAACGGAAGCAGACAGGTATGACCGTGCCTGGGAAGACAGGTGGATTCGCGACGTAGGCTACAGCAGGATTATCCCCGAGGTTATCTCAGGACTGCTTAAGAAGTACAAATTGAACATCAAGGATTTCGCCAGGGTAGTTTACCCCAGCCTCTATCCCAGAGAGCATGCCGCAATGGGTAAAAAGCTGGGCGCCGAGCCCAATCAGATCCAAGAGCAGCTTTTCACCACCGTGGGCGATACGGGTACTGCCTATCCTCTGCTGATGCTGGCGGCGGCGCTTGAGGAAGCCAGCCCAGGCGACAAAATACTCGTTGCCAGCTACGGAAATGGCAGCGATGCCTTATTCCTTCAGGTAACGGCAGAGATAGATAAGGTGAGAGCGAATAAAAGAGGAGTCCAGAAACACCTTGCTTCCAAAAAAGACCTGACTAATTACGAGAAATACGCCACTTTCCGCGACATACTGACAGTAGATATAGGGCGACGGGGTGAAGATGTGGGGCCTACCCAGTTGTCGACGCTGTGGAGGGAACGCCGCATGATTCTGGGGGGCTGCGGGTCTAGATGCAAGCGCTGCGGCACGCCTCATTACCCTCGCCAGATAGTATGTGCGAATCCAGCTTGCGAGGCTGTCAATGAGATGGAGCCTTATCGCTTCTCAGATAAGAAGGGGCAGATTTTCACCTACACAAGCGATTCCCTGGCTCCCAGCTTCAGTCCGCCTGCAATATACGGTATTGTAACCTTCGAGAGCGGCGGCAGGTATAACTTCGACCTGACCGATTGCGACCTCGAATCGCTCAAGGTCGGGATACCTGTGGAGATGACCTTCCGCAGAAAGTACCGCGATATGGTGCGGGGAATACATGGCTATTTCTGGAAAGCAACGCCACCGAGAGCATAACCTTTGTTTGTTCGCTGAGAAGATTCACTTAAAAAGGGGGCAAGATGGCCGACGGAATAAAAGATAAAGTCGCTATTATAGGGA
>JBBIRL010000050.1:0-11318 GCA_037441825.1 Dehalococcoidia bacterium
GTTTCCTGCCTGTTGACTGCAACTGATAAGCGGAATCAGCAACATCAGTGTCAGCAGTAAAGCGATCCATCTAAAAGCCATCTGGTGTTTTTTAATCACTGAAAACCCTCCTGGGTAATCTGTGAACTGTGAGTATCCGGCAACTCATGTGACGCGCGAGAGAATTTACCGCCACGATAATAACGAATCTCTCAAGTGTAAATCTTAATGCAAATAGTACTATTAGTCAATCAATTGCTTAAAATAGGGGGGAAAAGAGAGCTTCGGAGAGGAACGATTACATTCCTAAAGAGGGTCACACATGCCCCTGACCCTAAGCTCCGGCCGATGATACCAGGCGCGCTTTTCTCTTTCGCTCCAGGCTCAACGTGTACCACAGCCTTCCTACAGTTTCCACCACTATAACCGAACCCCTGAACCAGGGCCCTTTTAAGGCCCACCTTCCATAGCGCCGCGGCGGCTTCTGGATTTTACGGTCCGGGTCAAATGTGACTTCCTTAACTATGATACCCTCTTCATCTCCCAGTTGTGCCTTGATGGAACCATCGGAATCGGCTATGGTGGACAGGCCGGGGAAGCTTGAGTTCGATTGGTAAAACGGTATGCCGGGATAGCCGGTACGGAAGGGGCCGCTTTTATTGCACATAATGGCGGGTACACCGAGCAAACGCGCATGACAGGCAGCTAGCTCTCTCAGCGAGAAGACCATCTGCGCTATTTTCGGATATGAGTGAGGCATGAGCAGCAGGTCTACCGACTGCCTGCACATCATCTGCGGCAGATAGGACAGTTGGTTCTCATAGCAGATGCCCACGCCTATCTTACCCAGCTCTGTGTCTATCGCGTGAGGACCGGGGCCGCCCCTGGTGAAGAAGGCCTCGAAAGCCGCCGCTGTTTGCTTCCTGACCCGACCGGCTTCCTGTCCATCGGGAGAGGCCAGGACAAAGGTGTTGAAAAAATCCTCCCCTTCGGCTTCGAGGAAGCTGGTGCCCAGCCAGACGCCGAGCCTTTTGGAGTTTTCACAGAGCCACTGCACCGTCGGCCCCTGTTTCGGCTCTGCCCCGTCCCATATCGCAGTCGTGAAAATATATCCGCAGGGCATGAACTCAGGAAGCAAGATAAGCGCAGCACCCTGTCGCGCAGCCTGTTCCACCAGTGGTGTGGCGTGCTCCAGGTTGGCCTGGACCAGGCCGTTCTTCGACTCCATCTGTACAGCCGCCAGGCGCACTTTTCTGTTTTTTCTCCCCGATGTCCCCATTGTTCCAGCCTCCACTCCGTTCGTGGTGAGCCCTTTGTCGGCGCAGGGCGAACGGTAAAAAGGTTATTTTCAAAGTAACGAAAAATACAGAACAGGCACCTAATCCCCCCTGCCCCCTTTAAAAAAGGGGGAGCGGCCTTCTACGGGCGAACCGTAAAAGTCTATTTTCGTGATAAGACATCTATTTTGCTGCGCCCAGTGGCAGCACATCTCTCCCGAAAAGTGTGTTGATAAGCACCCCTGCCGAGGTGTACCAGGCTATTAGTGCGCAAAGGATACCTTCGTAGCCCGCTATTTTGTGGACTGTGGCGTTCCATTCGCCTGCTGCCAGCAGGAAGAAAAGGATTATGAGCGTTACGAATATGGCTGTCACAGCCCGGTTCACTTTCAACGAAGCTACTGTGGCGTAAGCGGTGAAGATACCCCAGGCGATGAACAGAACCGCCATGCCCTCACGCGGCACGGGGGCTATCACCCCTGTGTTTTCCAGAATTATCAAAAGTGCAATACCCAGCCAGAAGGCACCGAACGAGGAAAAGCAAGTGGCACCAAAGGTATCGCCACGCCTGAACTCCCACATGCCTGCACAGAACTGTGCCAGACCTCCATAGAAGATACCTATGGGGAGAACCATACCCAGGTTATCTCCCGAAATCAGCCCGGAGTTGACAACGTTGAGCAGGAAGGTTGTCAGGGCAAAGCCGCCCAGCCCCAGTGCCGCCGGATTAGCCTGTTTTAAGTCTGCCATGAGATATCCTCCGACTTTCTAGTACTTAGTTGCGATAATCATCGCAATGCTAACGAAGGGTTACGAGACCCTTCGCTACGCTCAGGGTGACAGTTCTTAGTTGTCATTCTGAGCGTCAGCGAAGAATCTCATTTATTACGCTTTCTTGCGCAATTAGGTACTAGTTTAACCGACAGGTATTGCCATATACTATGCACCTGCTGCTTTCTCCCAGTTGTCGTCATCATCCTGCCAGTGGTAGGGGAGGTCGATGATAGCGCCCGGCTCCCTGATAGATTTGAGAGCATGGAACGCATCCTTAATAATCTTCGTCTGAAGCTCGCGGTCGAACGGTTTCCCGCTGGTATGTCCCAGCGGGAAGTTTATAAAAACCGATCTGGGCGGCTTAACCGATTCTGTAATATCCCGCGCCGAGCTTAATGAGATGGTCGGTATCCCTCCCTCCTCCACCGCCCGGGCAATCAGTCCCACGGACTGGTGGCAGAGCGGTCAGGCGGGTACCAGGAAAAAGACACCCACGTGCTGCGCTTTCAGCCTGTTGAGCATCTGCGGCGCAAGCTCATTCTTCAGGGCGGTGAGGCGGAAGATGCGCCCCATGATGGTATAGTTTACCGGAGAAAGCTCGCCGATGTAGCCCTCCTTTTCCAGCTCCCTGAAGCGCTCTATGGGAAAAACACAGTTAACATCGCTCTCGGCATCGGTATGGTCGTAGTTGTCATGGCTTACGGCCAGCTCTCTGACATCGATGTCCTTGGGGATTTCCCTGAAGGAAAGGTCGTTTTTGGTGGGATTGAAGGGCTCTTGCTTTCCCCTGATATAGAATCCGCCGGTGCTGAGCAGCGACACGCGGCATTTCCTGATGTCCTTTTCAAAGGGAGTGAAGGGAGCGGTCTTATTTTCTACCCACTCGTAGGGTGGGAATCCTTGAGCCGAGAAAGCAGCCCTGGTGAGTTCGATGTACTTGACTGGAGACATCTTGCTCCTCCTTTATAGTTCAGTTTCAGGATGCGAACAATCTGGCTACGGGCTTTTCAAACTCTTTCGTGCCAGGTAGGTTGTCATACCGCCGGATAAATTCTTAGCTTCGAATCCATTGAGTCGCAGGGCACGTGAGGCGTAATACGACCTGTGACCTACCGAACAATATGCCAGTATCTCTTTATCTCGCGGTAAATCACCCATTCTGTCCCGAAGCGTACCCAGCGGGATATTAATAGCTCCTTCGTAATGTCCCATGAGGAACTCGCCCGGTTCACGCACATCCAGGATGGTAGAGGGCGTCCGGTCTATATCCTCCCAGTGGGCCACTCCTGCATCGCCGCGTAAAATATTGGCAGCAATCATGCCGGCAATATTGACAGGGTCCTTGGCAGCCCCGAACTGAGGCGCATAGCACAGCTCTGCTTCTTCCAGATCGAAGACCGTGGCGCCCTTCTGTATGGCCATCGAGATTACATCGATGCGTTTGTCCACACCCTCCTCGCCCACTGCCTGAGCTCCCAGAACCTTGCCATCTGACGGGGAGAAGAGCAGCTTAATCGTGATAGGTTTTGCTCCGGGGTAATAGTTTGCGTGATGTCCGGGGTGCAGATAGATTTTCTCGTATCCCCCTATCTTACCGGTGCTGCCTGTACGCCTCAGAGTTCTTTCGCTGACACCCGTTGCGGCAACCGTCATATTGAAGACTTTGCACACTGCGGTAGCTTGAACACCGCGAAATGCGGAATTGCGCCCCAGAATAGCATCTGCAGCTATTCTGCCCTGTCTGTTAGCCGGACCGGCCAGTGGTATCAGAGTCCACTCACCGGTGACGAAATCACGTGTTTCTACAGCGTCACCGACTGCCCAGATGTGCTCGTCGCTGGTGCGCATCTGCCGGTTAACACGTATTCCGCCCAACTTTCCTATATCGAGCCCTGCTTCTCTGGCCAGCGATATCTCCGGACGCACCCCGATAGCAAGCACAACCATATCGGCGGAGTAACTTTTACCGGACTTTGTAGCTACCGTAATCGAACTCTTATCGTTATTTCGGGAGAACCCGGAAACAGCGTCACCGAGACAGAGATTGACGCCATTTGCTGTCACATGCTCTTGAAGCGGTACGGCCATCTCCGGGTCGAGCAGGGGCATAAGCTGCGGCATCATCTCAATAATGGTTACGGAAATGCCCCTTCTGGTCAGATTCTCCGCCATTTCCAGACCGATGAATCCGCCGCCCACAATAATGGCCTGTTTGACCTCTCTCTCGATAATCCATTGTCTTATCTGGCGGCTGTCCGGTATCGTTCTAATGCTGTATATGGCAGGCAGGTCGATGCCGGGAAGCGGCGGGCGGATGGGTGACGCTCCGGGGGCTAATACGAGGGCATGGTATTTTTCGCGATATAGCTCCCCTGTTTGCAGATTCTGCACCTCGATTTCCTGCTTCTGCCGGTCTATGGCCCTGACATCGCTCTGGAGCCTGACATCTATATTGAATCTCCTCCTGAACAAGTTAGGTGTGGCCACCAGCAGGTCTCTCTCGTCAGCGATTACATTACCCACATAGTAGGGAAGGCCGCAGTTGGCGAATGAGACGTAACGCCCGCGCTCGAACATGATGATTTCTATCTCTTCGGACATTCTCCTTGCCCGCGCGGCGCAGGATGCGCCGCCGGCGACCCCGCCTACTACCAACAGTCTTTGTTTGCCGTCCCCCTCTTTATTCTCCATATCCCGCTTCATGATTCGCCTCCCCTATTCTTTATCGCGAACTGAGTCTACACTGATGATACAACAGCCGCAAGAGTTATGCTGAAGTCCTGACAGCGTTAAATCACCTGCTTACCAACTTCTTGGTCGGCTAGGGCAATGTCAGCTCCAGCTCGAACGTCTGGCTCATTTTGCGCAGGTATTGAATTATCTCGGAGTACTGCGGCTCGGGGACCTCAGATGCCAGCCTCGCTTTCACACCTGATTCGGTAAGCTCTACATCGGACATGGATAAGTAGGGCATATCTCCCTGCACGTTGAATAGAATGCACTTCGGTCCGTCAGCAGCGTTCGACCAGGACGACCACTCGGTGAGGCTCGTTCCGGGCTTGTTGGGGTCACCGGTGCGGGCGAACTGCGCTACGTATGCCATCATGGCGCTGGAAAGCGCTTCCCTGCCCGCCTGGTTTTCCTGGGTAAACACCAGTCTGTCCAGGGGACTGTTCCAGACATTGTTGCCGAAGAAGAAGGGGATGTCCAGGGAGTGACATGCGCCGAGCTTGAAACCCCAGGGGGCTGGAATTACGCTGGTGCCGGTGTCCCCTCCCGAACCCCAGAGGAACTGATAAACGTAGACGTTGGGCTGGTCCGGGTGTGAGCTCAATTCCCGGGCCACTCCGTCTGCTCCCACTGCCTTCCACAAGTCGCTGCTGAAGGACGCTAAAGTCTGATACAGTTCGTCTTTGCCGATAAAAAACGGATCCAGGAACAGAAATATCTTGGTCTCCTCCTTGTTGGTCCCTATAATAAGCGGCACTTTATTCGGATAAGTCCCGGTCTGAAAAGTATCGTAACCGGTCCTGGGGATGACTGTGCCGTCTTCAAAAATGTAAGGGAACGCAATCATGCCGAAATAGCCTGTGTCATATGCTTTCAATAATTCGGCAGCGCTCTTAGACCTTAGATAGGTTTCAATTTGAGCGTCGGACAGAGTGTCCAGATACTTCTGAGCGGAATCTGCATTAGCCGCAGTCCCATCATTCACCAACAGCTTCAAAATAGCAGCGTGGGCGCTCGCCTCGCCATCCGCCACGGTGCGCGCAATAGGCAGTCCGCTCTGGGCTATGGCCTTCTGGAAAAGATTATGGGCCAGCGGTGAGATAAGGAGAGAAAAAACGTTGATAGCGCCTGCCGACTCCCCGGCTATGGTGACATTGGAGGCATTCCCGCCGAAGGCATGGATATTGGCCTGTACCCATTGGAGCGCCTTTATCAGGTCAAGCGTGCCATAGTTGCCTGAATCGTCAAGCTCATGGCCGGGTTGTCCGCTCCTCAGTGCGGGATAGGTGAACCATCCCAGAGGCCCGAGCCTGTAGTTTACCGTCACCACTACCATGTCGGATTTGCCGGCAATGTTCGCCCCGTTATACCCTTCGTTCGAGGCGGTGCCCCCACTATTCCCTCCGCCGTGTATCCAGAAATATACGGGCAGATTCGTTTCTTCAGACTGGGGACGCCATATGTTAAGGTAGAGGCAGTCTTCACTGCCTGCTACCGAGCCGGTGAGGGTGTACTGCGTGCATTCGCTGCAAAACTGTGTTTCCGAACGTGTCGCATTCCAGGGGTCGGGGTCCTGCGGAGCCTTCCAGCGCAGCTCGCCCACAGGCGGCTTGGCATACGGAATTGCCTTCCACACCCAGGTGTTATTATCTGCAAAACCCTGGACGGGGCCGTACACGGTCTGTACCAGAGCATCGCCTGTCCAAAGTGAGGGAGTGTGTAGAGTTGCGGGCTGTGTGCCTCCGCCAGTGCAGGCAATGGTGCCCGCGACCAGCGCCAGAATAAGTAATGGGGCCAGTGCAATCCAAAACCTTTTCATTTCATCGTTCCCTCAGCCTGAATCAATATGTCATTGCGAAGCCATCCGAAGGAGGCCGCGGCAATCTCACCGAGCCTCTTCCTCGCCTCAATAAACAATCTCTACACTTTATGCTTGTTGTCAAGTTTCTCGACAAGACTGCTGATTGCCTGACGGGCTTCATGCAAAACAGGCCTGCCGTGGCCGAAGGCTATAGCATCGAAGTCAAGGCTGGTTAGCTTTTTAATCGAGTTCACTTCCTGAACCATGTCAACAGTGAAAATCCGCGAGGGCAAGCCCGGCCTGAACCTGTTGCTGAGCAAGTCCCCGACGATTACCAGCTTCTGCTGCGGGATGAACAGGCAGATGCTGCCCGGCGTGTGGCCCGGGGTGTGCACTATCTTGATGCCGCCGAGTAGGGGAAGCTCATCGCCATCATTGAGCAGTTTGTCCACTGCTGTGGGAATACTGGCCCACATCCTGACGAAAGGGGATAGCACTCTCGCCAGCCATTTTGGCCTGGCAGGCCCTGGCTGCGGCAGGGCCCCGTCTATGTACGGCGCATCGGTGGGATGCGCCATGACTCTGGCTCCAGTTGCCTTCTTCAACTCAGCCAGGCTGCCCACGTGGTCGGCATGGTGATGTGTCAGGATAATATGGGCGACATCGGAAGGTTTGTAGCCCAGTCGCCTGACCTCGTTCAGTATATTCGCAGAGTTGCCTTTGAGCCCGGTGTCAACCACGGTGACGCTATTGTCGAGCAGCAGAAATATATTGGCACCCCAGGGTCGGGTGCCTCTCATGCCGCTCAATTGATAGACATTTTGGGTTACAAACATGGATGGACCTCAGTCCCAGCGAGCTTCATCCCACTTGCGGTATTCTACTGCGATATTTATACTACCGCAAGAAGTATGAAGACCGTATCTGATAATACAGCATAGAAAAGAGGATGACAAAATGCCAGAGAAAATCAACCCGGAGTTGGGAAAACTTGACAGATTCGGTAAGCATCTCGGTTTGACCTTCACTAAGTGGGAGAAGGGTTACAGTCAGTGTATCTTAAAAGTAAGCGATGTACTGCTGAACCCCTACGGGACTGTGCATGGAGGAGCCATTTTCACCATGGCGGACTCAGGTATGGGTTTTGCACTCGTTCCCACTTTGGGCGATGGGGAGCAATGTGCGAGTATAGAAATCAGCATCGCGTATTTGAAGCCGGCAACGTCCGGTATGCTTACCTGCGATACGACTGTTATTCAAAGAACCAGCAAGAGCGCCATTCTGGAGTCGGAGATAAAGAGCGATGGTCTGCTTATCGCCAAAGCTCTGGGAACCTGGATCATATACAAAAAGAGAGACTAATTGTATTAGGCAGGGGACAATGATTCAGGATTTCATCAGGCCGCGCAGTTCCTCAAGCTCTTTTTGTTCTGCGCGTCTCTGCTCAGCCTCGGCAAAAGTCAGCAGGTCATGAGTGTAACCGCACTGAAGGCACTGCTCGTACCAGCCGTAGCTGTCCTTTTGCAGCATGACATAGCCTTTGCATTTGGGACATCGGCCTAATCTCGCAATCTGCACATTTCCTCCTACGCCAGAGAAGTATTGCTCTCCAGTTGTAGGATATATTCCTGTACCCGAGGGGTAAATAGACGAATGGTACTAGTAGAGAGAGGAGATTAGTCCCTTGCCCGGCTTCGCCTGATGGTTTGGCAGTCCTTTGACTTAGTTTCGAATGATACCTTCCAATCGCTTTCCGGAATGAAACTGAGTAGAAGTCTTTTTTTCGAATCGCTTTCCCCGACGATGCTGAGCAGAAGTCTTTGTGACAGCTATTAGCTCGAGCCATTCCGACCACATGCCTGCAATCTGCTCATCCATATCCTCAGCAATATCGGAGAAGGAAACGATTCCAACAAGCTCTCCCTCTTTAGCGATAGGCACTCGCTTGATCCGATTTGCGGCCATCAACTTGGCCAGGTGGATAAGCAGCACATCGGGCGGCGCGGTCATGACCGGGCTGCTCATATGGTTCGAAATACTGCATTCTCGGATGTTATGCTGCTGTACGGCACAAGACATCAAGTCTCGGTCGGTGACTATCCCCTTTATTTTGCCTTCATCCAATACCACAAGACACCCGACATCTTTGGTAAGCATCAGTTTGGCAGCGGCAGCTACAGACAGCTCAGGGTTTGCTGTCACAACATCGTTCGCCATAATGTCTTGCGCTCTCTTCATGGTATTTACCTCTCAGTAAATGGTTTTCGGAAATATTCGTACTAGAATAACCTGCTAGACTAGAAGATTAGCGCTATTTCATCTAGTTCGCAATAGGTATCTAGGGGGATAAAGATGAGAAAAAGGTACTCGATTGGCTAGAAAGGGCGGGATAAAAGGCAGTATTCAGGACTTGGAGTGTCAGAAGAAGAGGAAACAGAATTTGTAGAAAAGATACTCGAGAAAACTACCGCTAGCGTCTTCTCCGGAATGGCAAGCGTTTGGTTGCTCTACCCACTGCAGAAGAGTCAAATTTAGTTGCAGCATAGTAGCTTACCAGAGCGACAGTTACCCCTCCGAAAACATCCGCAATGTAATGCTGCTTGGTGAATAGGGTGGAGGCGATGATGCACACGGCCCACAGCGCTATGATTGGCCGAATACGCGAACCTACCCTCCCCCACAGCAGCACAAGTAGCGTGGATATGGATGTATGTAGACTGGGAAAGGCATTGAACGGTTTGTCAACTGAATAGACCCATCTCACGATGCCGGATGAGACATCGGAGCCGAGTATGACGGGACGCTCAACCTGGGTCTGGTAAAAGAGGAACACCAGATAGCTTAACACCAGGTCGAGGCCAATAGCCAATACTGCTATGATGAATATCCTTGTCTCGGCTTTTAGAAAACGCCACAGTGAGATAGCCAGCAGCACATAGAGTGAGAGGTAGGGAAAGACAAAAGCAGGCAGCAAGGGAATGCGGTCGTCTACCGTTGTTTCCAGAGAGTGAATATGCCCTCGCGGGCTGTTTAGCAGGAAATAGGCCAGAAAGAGCAGGAGTAATACCACGAGCCAGATGCTCTTGACCACCCAATCAGGAATTCTATTCTGATTCATCTTAAAGATGCTTTGGATGTCTCAGTTACCTCGCCGACCCCCGTAGTATAATTCCGACGTTACATAAAATCCAGCAGCTAAATGCGGAAAAATCGGGGAATAATGTGAAGATAAGTTAGGTGCATCGGTTTTACCAACGTACTATAATCAAGGGTAAGAAAGTACTATACGTATATTGAACTCACCCGCTGGGTCACCCTTGTCTATTAATGTATGAGAAATAACAAAGGAGTGGAAAGAAATAGGGAAGTTAGCTCTGGTACTCTTAGTCTTAATAGCTGTCATCGCCGTAGCTGTGGTGATCGAGCCAGGACCGGCTTCGAGCAGTATGCCCATGCCAACATCAGCACCTGTGCCGACAGTGCCTGGCTGCCCCAACTGTCCTTATTTCGGCCTGATTGTTGATTCCAATACTGAGTGCTGCTGCAATGTTACGGTAAACGGTGAAGAAATTAAAGCCTTTCCTTGGGTGCGCGTTTATGAGCGGAGCACGCATATAGTGCTTGAGGCCTCGGGAAATGAGTGCTGCCAGTTCGTGCAATGGGAGCTCTATACCGAGGGGTTCAGTAACACATATCAGCAGGGCACGGTGAGCTTTAACATGTTCTCCAACATAAGTGCCCTGGTTACCTGCTCGGCAACCTGTCCACCTACGCCGATGCCTACACCCACGCCTGAGGTGACACCTACTCCTACACCTACACCAACGCCTGAGATGACTCCTACTCCGGTTCCTACACCTACACCAACGCCTGAGATGACTCCTACCCCGGCTCCGACACCCACACCTGCGCCGGAGGTAACGCCGACGCCTACACCTGCACCTGCACCTGAGATAACACCCACCCCGACTCCGATGCCTACCCAAACACTTACACCTACTGCAACTCCTACGCCGACGCCTGAGGCTCTGCCTGCAATACCTGCAAGTGTTGGCTATTTAAGGGCCACGCCGACACCCACACCCAGGCTGCCGGCAACGCCTACGCCCAAGCCGACACGTACGCCTAAGCCAAAGCCTACGCCTGCGGCGACTGCAACACCGACAGTTACGCCTGTGCCTACACCGACGCCAACTCCGACCCCTGTAGCGGGAGCAGCGGTGGTGCCCTGGTCCGTGATAGGCGGGATAGTGGGCGGTGTGGTAGCTGCAGGCCTTTTGCTCTTTTTGCTGGTGCGCAGCCGAGTGAAAAAAGTTCCTCCCTATGACGCCAGATTTCTGATAATTCCCCCTCCTAAGGTGTCCACGAAGGAGGAGGGCAAAGAAGTATTCTACATACTATCTGAAGGGCGTGTAATCAGGATAACTCTACACCAGGACAACACGGCGAAGTCCTGACTTCTATTGCAAGAGGAGCTTTTGAGGTTCCCAGTGAGGCTCTGGATTCTTGAAAAGAATAGTAAGTGGCCGTCCAGGCAGTTTACCTGGACGGCCACTCAACCAGCTTCAGGATTATTCTACCCTTTGGCTTTTTTGGTTTGAACCTTTACCTTGCGTCCCTTCTTCTCCCCGGTCTTGGGCAGCACAAGTTCCAGGACACCATTGTCGTAGGTGGCATGGATCTTGCTCTCATCCAAGCCCTTAGGAACGGAGAGCGTCCGTCGGAAGCTACCATAGGTCCTCTCGGAGCAATAGTAA
>JBBIRL010000051.1:0-11020 GCA_037441825.1 Dehalococcoidia bacterium
GTGGTGAGCCTGTCGAACCATAAACGGCCTATTTCTCCTCATCCAACTCAACTAACACGCCATGCGTCGCCTTGGGGTGGATGAAAGCCATGCGGGCCCCCATCTCCTCGCCGATTTCGCCGTATTCGCCTGTGTCCACAATAGGAAAGTCTTTCTTTTTGAGGCGTTTAATCTCCTCATCCAGGTTGTCCACCCAGAAACCGAGGCGGCACACGCCCTCGCCATATTTCTCCAGCCTCCGCGCCAGGTCTCCGCCCACAGGCGCATCGGGGCCAACGGTGGGCTGCAATAGCTCGATGGAGCAGCCGCCGAGAGGGAACATCACCGCCTTCACTCCGGGCATCTCCACAATGCCCAAATCCCAGGGCCTGAGGCCAAAGACCTTAACGAAATGAGCCTGCGATTCCTCGATGTCTTTGACCAGAATGCCCACAAAGCTCACTTGTGTAGCCATCTTGACCCCCAGTAACTATACAACCTCTATCTGAAACCGACAATAACACTTTTTAGCCTGCGAGAGCAACTCTGTGCTATAATCGCTGCACTGGTTTGTGAAAATGGAGGTGGCAGATTGAAGCTCAAAAATATAGGAGAGGGCATAGAGGGAGCGGCCTTTATCGTTTTTGCACTTGTGACGCCTTTCTTACGTCCCAGGCGCACCAGATGGGGCGCGACCGATGCCGAGGTTAAGAAAAAGTTGCCGGGCGATGAGCTGATGCCTCACCCGAAGTGGGGATATACTCATGTAGTAACCATCAAAGCCTCCGCCGCCGAAGTCTGGCCCTGGATAGTGCAGATGGGACAGGGAAGGGCAGGGTTCTACAGCTACGAGTTTCTGGAGAATTTGGTTGGGTGCAATATCCATAACGCAGACCGCATCATCCCCGAGTTCCAGCATTTGCAGGTCGGGGAAAGCATAAAGCTACATCCTAAGGCGCCGGTACCGGTGGCAATTGTTGAACCGAACCATGCGCTTGTTCTCCATTTTGAAGCTGATTTCAGTTCCAACTGGATGTGGGTTCTGGAAAAAGTCGATGATAAAACGACCCGGCTCATCAGTCGCTGGAGTGGTGATTACGGCCCGGGCCTGAAAAACAGGCTGAGCTACGGGCCCTGTTTCATGGAACCGATTGAGTTCAACATGTCGAGGAAGATGCTGCTCGGCATAAAGCAGCGAGCGGAGTCACTCGCACGAAGTAACGCAAAGAACTGAATTTATATAGTGAGGTGTAACATGAAGGTCATCGTAACTTATATGTCCCAGACGGGCAACACGAAGAAGGTCGCGGAAGCCATTTTTCAGGAGATTAAGGGCAAAAAGGAGATTAAACCCAGCCCCGAGCCTGCACCTGTTATGATGGCTACTTTGCCCCGAAGTCTCATGCTAAAACCCCCTGAAATGCTGAGCTGCTCAGCTACCTTCTGTGTAGATGAATTTACGGCCTCGCTGCCATGATGCTGCTGCGGCAATCAGGCAGATCACCACAGAGAACGTAAACACCACGATGAGCCCCTGATGGAAAGATGCCGAGATAAGCTGTGGGAAATAAGACCTGCTCGTTAGCGTGGCAGCAGCGCCGGCGGGTAGAGAATTCAATACCGTCGGGCCAAGCAGCGTACCTAATGGATTGTAGCCCAGGAGCGCCGCAAAGAGGTAGCTTACCGGCGGCAGCTTCGACAGTTCGGTTGCCACAGAGACGGATACTCCGTTCTGGATTAACCCGTTGTATAAAGCCTGGGGTACTCTGGTGTTAAGGCCTACGATCATCAGGGAGAAAAACACGCCAATCGATATGGGGAATCCCACATTGTAGAAGGAGGCCCGCATGCCGGAGGCTGCGCCCCGACTTTCCGCCGGAACACTGTTCATGATAGCGGCCGTATTCGGCGCTACGAAGAGTCCGGATGCTATGCCCATGAGGAACAATACCAGGGCAAAGCCTGCATACACGAAGTTCACGGGCAGTATCATGAGTAACCCGAAACTGAGGGCGGTGAGCACCATGCCTCCCGTGGCAAACAGCCTGGCACCATACCGGTCCGACAGAAAGCCTGAGATAGGTCCTGCAGCTAGGAACCCCACGCTGAGAGGCAGCATGTAGATGCCTGCCCAGAGAGGGGTAATTTCGAAGTCATAGCCATGAAGCGGCAGCCATATACCCTGAAGCCAGATGACCAGCATGAACTCCAGTCCACCCCGGCCGATAGCGGAAAGGAAACCAGCCATATTTCCCGCAGTAAAAGCGCGAATGCGGAACAGGCTCAGCCGGAACATAGGCTCCTTCACGCGCTGCTCTACGAGGACGAAGAGGACCAGGCCGGCCACACCGCCGAGGAGCATGCCCAGTACGAAAGGTGTGGTCCAGGACATACTCGATGTGGCGGAAGGGTTGATGCCGTAGATTACGCCCACCAGCAACATAGTCAGCCCGGCGGCGAAAGTCAGATTGCCCAGCCAGTCGATTTTTGCCGCCTTGTGGATGCCGATTTCGCGCAGAGCAACATAGGACCAGACCGTGCCTATTACCCCAATGGGCACATTGAACAGAAAAACCCAGCGCCAGTGCAGCTCGGCGAGCACGCCTCCGAGAATAAGCCCTATGAACGTGCCGGCTATACCGGCAACCATGTTGATCCCCAGCGCGAACCCGCGCTGGTTAGTGGGAAAGGCGTCGGTCAGGATTGCCACGGAGTTCGCCATGAGCATAGCGCCGCCGACGGCTTGCACCAGGCGAAAGACAATCAACTCGATGGCACCGGCAGCCCCTGTGCTCCATGTGACCGAAAGCAGAATAGACCCCACTGTGAAGATAACGAAGCCCAGGTTGTACATCCGCACACGCCCGAAGATGTCACCGATGCGTCCGAGTGTCACCACCAGTACCGCCTGGACCAGCGGGTAGCCCATGAGGACCCAGAGCAGGTAGTCGAAGTTGGACGATTGCAGCGGCTCCAGATTGATGCCGCGGAAGATGACGGGAAGCGCGATCAGGAGGCTCGACGCATTGATAAAGCCCATTAATATGCCCAGCGTGGTATTAGAGAGGGCAATCCACTTGTAATTTTTCCCTACCGGCTGCTGGGATGGCTTTAAATTAAACACGCGTGCAGCTCCTGTGTCCGGAAGTTATCAAATGTAAAGTCTTGCGTAACAGAAATCATTGATTCGATTAAGGGCGACCCGTCGGGTCGCCCTTATACTTCTTAATCAGGGCAGGCACGCAGGTCTGCCCCTGCGCTTACTCCGCTCTGGTGCGGAACATCAGAGTGCCGAAGGCCACTCCTACTACGGCCAAAGCAGCCAGCACGATCAGGCTCAACCAGAGGTCGTGCCATATGTATCCGTTCGAAATCAAATCGCGGGCCCCAACCACAGCATAGTCTATGGGGTTGATTTGCCTAACTGTGTTGAGCCAGCCAGGCAGCAGGGCTGCCGGCATCATCAGCGACGAAAGGAACATCAATGGCATGGTGAGGAGATTGGTGACTGC
This sequence comes from Dehalococcoidia bacterium, assembly GCA_037441825.1. Classification (GTDB taxonomy): domain Bacteria; phylum Chloroflexota; class Dehalococcoidia; order SZUA-161; family SZUA-161; genus JACWAE01. The sequence continues at coordinate 3,492 of JBBIRL010000051.1, forward strand.
CATGACGGTCTCCTGTCGTTTGAGCAGAAGCGCCAGCCCGTTGGAGAAGGCAGCGAACCCCAGCCCCAGCAGCGACAAGAGGAAAAAAGTAAACAGCACGCCGGGCGCGCCGGTTTTAAAGTGTACCCCCATAATGAGGGCGAGGATGATGATTATCAAAGCCTGAATGAGGAGCACCACCACAGTGGCGATGACACGGCCTGCTATGACGGAGATGCGGGTCACCGGGGTGGCCAGCATCTTGGACAATACGCCGGTATCTATGTCCCACAGCATGCCGAAGCCCGAAAAGGCTGAGCCGAACAGCACCGTCATCACCAGCACGCCGGGGGCAAAGAATTGGAGATAGCTGCTGCCGCCCGGGCCCAGCATACCGCCCAGCGACTTGAATATCTGTGTGAACAGCACCAGCCACAGTATAGGCTGGAACAGGGTCATGAATATAAACACAGGCATGCGAATCCTTGCCCTTAAATCGCGCAGAGTTATATACCAGGTATCCTTTAAGAGATTCATCTTTGCCTCCTGTCGCGCATTCTGACTAGCTTAGCGAAAGTGGTGCGTGAGCCCTCCTCAGTTCGTATAGTACGGCCGGTATATTTTAGAAACACATCGTCCAGCGAGGGCCTGGACATGGTTATCGTCTTGACCTCGATGCCCTGGCCCGAAAGGAGCTGCATTATGTTGGGTATGGCGGATGCGCCGTCATTTACATAAACTGCCAGCTCACCGTCGGTCGGCTTCGTTCCGGTTACAAAAGGCTTGCCCGTGAGCACCGCCTCGCTGCGCCTGATGAACTCTTTACAGGCCTCATCCTTGTCCTCGCAGGGAGTAACGGTCACCACGTCGCCGCCTATGGACTTCTTCAGCTCATCGGCGGTGCCCATGGCGATTATCTTGCCCAGGTCTATGATGGCGATTCTATTGGCCAGGCGGTCGGCTTCCTCCATGTAGTGTGTAGTCAGGAAGATTGTCATACCCTTGGATTTGACCAGCTCGCGGATATACTCCCAGATGCTGGCCCTGGTCTGAGGGTCAAGCCCTGTAGTCGGCTCGTCCAGAAAGATTACCTCTGGCTGGTGGATTAGCCCCATGGCCAGGTCGAGCCGCTTGCGCATGCCGCCCGAATAAGTGGAGACCATCCTGTTCTCGGAGCCGGTCAAACCGACCAGATCGAATATCTCCTTTACCCTCTCCTTGATGATCTTGCCATCCAGCCTGTAGAAGTGACCGTAAAGGGTGAGATTCTCCTTGCCGGTGGCATGCTCGTCCACTCCGACATCCTGCGCAGTGTAGCCAATGCGCTTGCGCACCTCCGCCGCGTTCTTCACCACGTCTAAGCCGGCCACCATGGCGGTGCCCGAGGTGGGCAAAATAAGAGTGTTCAGCATCTTGATAGTGGTGGTCTTGCCGGCACCGTTCGGGCCCAGGAAGGCGAAGATTTCGCCGCTGTTGACCTCGAAGTCGATGCCGTCAACAGCCCTGATGTCGCCGGGGAAGATCTTGGCCAGTTGGTGGGTTTCGATAATTGCCATATCTTTCACTCCTCTTTCTTTTGAGATTGTTCCTGAATTTGCCTGGTGAACTTTTCGACCCATTCCAGTTCCGCCTGTATTACCTTCAGTCCCAGTTCGAACATAGCGTCTACGAAGTAGGGATGAGAATGCTGCTTGTTATCAAGAGCTGTCCTCAGTATTTCCATCTTAGTTTTCAGGTTTTGGCTGTACTGGCCCAGCGCTGCCATAGCCTCAGATGGTGTAACGGCGGGGAGATTGGCCAGCCCCAGCATCAGGGGTCGGGGGCTCGGCTGGGGCATAGAAAGCACCTCGATAATGGCGGCGCGAAATGCCTCTTGTCCGGCCGGAGTGGGGCGATATACTTTTGCCCATCTCTCGCGACCGCGCTTCGTCTTCTCCCACTCTCCCTTGATTAATTTCTGGCGTTCCAGTTTCTTGAGCAAGAAATAGATGGAGGAGAAACCGATCTCGGTCCACCTCCTCATGCCGCGTTCCTCGATGACCTGCTCGATCTCGTAGCCGTGACGCGGCTGCTGGGCGACAAGACTCAGGACAGCCAGTTCAGCATTCGTCATTATGTACTCTATAACTATGATATTATAGTACTATAATATCGCATTTGCGCCGTTTGTCAAGCCAGTAGGGGGCGGGTTTCAAACCCGCCCCACAAGATACGATAAGGCCTAAAGGATTCTTACTTGGGCTCAGTGCGCCATTTCGCCATGAATTTGTCTACATCCACGCCCAGGCTGGCTATATGCTGGGCTCCGGCGTTATATATTTCCTGCCAGGGTAAATCATCGTAGCTTCCGTGATATTTGAGATACTCCACATGCGGCCTGCTATCTTTGCTGCGGCTGGGTAGCTTGGCATCGTGTTCGCCGTCGAACTCCACAGGGACAAAGCCGTTTTGCTGGCACAGCCCCAGGTCGTATGCCGGCGTGGCGATGACCCATTTGCCATCGATATATAACTCGGCGAAACCGTGGTACACCAGTATATCGCTGCCGCACATCATGTCCAGGAACCGCTGCGACAGTATGTGATTCCGGATGTCGGCGAATCCGAAGCGGGCGGGGATACCCACCACCCGGCACATAGCGACCAGAACGGCCGCTTTCTGAAAGCACAGCCCGTAGCCTCTTTTCAGGGTGGCGCTGGCTATGCTGTATTCATAACGGTCGGCCGAATCGTAGGGGTTGTATTTGATATTGTCCCTGACGAAATAAAACAGGGCTATGGCTTTTTCCTTGTCTGTTTTCAATCCTTTGGTTAATGCCTTGGCCTTCTTCTTAATTACATCTGAATCGCAATCAACGATTTCCGTGCACCTCAAAAACTTATCCATTTCGTTCATTAAAACCGTCCTCTTGTATAGAGTTAATCAACCATCTAAATCCTGGTGTCGTTGCGAGCCGCCTCCGGCGGCGAAGCAATCTCATCGCACCCCTCTTGCCATAGAACATAATATACCTTCCGTTCTCCGGCAGTCAAACGCAGTCATGTTGAGGTCGTTTAGCAATGAGTCTACCATACCGACGAAAGTCGGTATCCAGATACCTTCACCGTAATTTTGAAGCTGGGTTTTCTGGATTCCGTGTCAAGCACGGAATGGTAATTGTGTTTCTAAACAACCTTGTCAGGTTGACAAGTGCATTTCAGGTATGGCAATATGCGCCCGCAGGTGATTTTAATGGCCTTTTACCAGGGAGGGCGTTAGATGCCGAATAAAATATTTAGCAGTTTCGACGCAGCGGTGGCCGACATACCCGATGGCGCAACCATCTCTGTAGAGTCGTGGGGTATCCCTGCCTGCGCGCAAAACCTCGTAGCCGCCGTCAAAAAGAAGGGCATAAAGGACCTCACCCTCGTCACCCATAACTTCATCCCTATCGTTCTGGGGGAAGATGAGACCTGCTTCCCGTCGGCGATACTCCCCCAACTCAGAAAATTGATAACACCCGTGGTGGGCATCCAGCAACTGGGCGCTGGCGCTTTTGTCAAGGAATACATGGAGAAGGGGCTGGAGGTGGAGCTGTCCACCCACGGCACTATGGCGGCGAGGCTCTATGCCGGAGCAGCGAGGCTGGGCGGGTTCTACAACCCTGTGGGCGTGGGCACTGTGATTGGAGAAGGGAAGGAGACCAGAGTTATAGATGACAAGGAATATATCTTCGAAAAGCCGATAAATCTAGATTATGCTTTGGTCAGGGCGCATAAAGCGGACAAGCTGGGCAACCTGGTCTTCAGAGGCATCTTCAGAGGAGACCAGCCATTGATGGCTATGAATGCAAAGGTGACCATCGCTGAAGTTGACGAGATAGTAGAGGTGGGAGAGCTTGATGCTGAACACATAGTGACGCCGGGAATATTCGTAGACCGGGTCGTGAAGATTCCCGAGGATGGTATAGGCACTCACAAGAAACAGAAAGCGCTGATAGGCAGGCTGGGCGAGATTGACATCGCGCGCAAGATGCTGTTCCGCAGCAAATGCGTTGAGGAGAAGCCCAGGGTTGAGGAATCGAAGGACGGTAAGTTCAAGCAGAGGCTGGACAGAGACACCATCTCCATGAGGGCAGCGAAGGAACTGAAGGCAGGCGACTATGCCAACCTCGGAGTGGGCATACCGAACCTCTGTGCGCTGTATGTGCCGGAGGGCGTAATCTTCCAGTCTGAGAATGGTGCCATAGCCTATGGGCCCCTGGTGCTGGAGGGCGAGATAGAGAAGGCGGAGTTTTGCTACGTAGATTCGGGCGGAAGGTTCTTTACACTCGCGCCGGGAACGGCGTTCTTCGATGTTATGATTTCCTTCCTCATGATAAGGGGTGGCCGTCTGGTGAGCATTCTAGGTGCTCTGGAGGTCTCAGCGAAGGGCGATTTAGCGAACTGGAACACAGGTGGCGATGCCCTGGGCGGAACAATAGGCGGCGGCATGGACTTGGCTTTAGGTGCCAAACGGGTGATTATCACCATGGAGCACACCACCAAAGACGGCAAGCCCAAGATAGTGAAGAAGTGCAGCTATCCGCTGACCGCCAAAGAGTGCGTTCACCTCATCATAACTGACCTGGCAGTGATTGAGGTTACAAAGAAGGGTCTTGTGCTCAAAGAGGTCGCCCCCGGCTGGACCGCCCAAGAGGTTCAAGCCCTCACCGAGCCCAGGCTCAAGATAGCCAAAGATTTGAAGGAGATGGAGTTGTAAGATATGGTAGCACGGCACCTTGCCTGTGCAGGTGGGAGTTGAGCGTAGGGGCGACCCGTCGGGTCGCCCCTACGAACATTATCTGGCGCGGAACGAAAGTCTATCCTGAGTGAGGCGAAAAATGTGGGTGTAGTGGCAGACCTATGTGTCTGCCCTGCGTCTCTGTGATATGATAGTAGAAGCTCTTCCCGAAAATCCCAACATAATGGAGTAACAGATATGGCTAAGATAAGAGATGCGGTCATGGTGGATTTTGCCCGAAGCCCGTTCGGCATCGCCAGCCAGAAGAAGCCCGGCTTTTTTGCAGACAAACGCGCTGATGACCTCGCGGTAATCGTGGTTGAGGCGCTGCTCAAGCGAACGGGGATAGACCCTGCCTCGGTGGACGAGGTCATCATGGGCACGGTGAACCAGAGCGGTGAGCAGAGCAATCCCGGCAGGAGCGTCTGCCTGATGACCTGCCCCTTCGAGGTTGCGGGTCTGAGCATCGAACGCGCCTGCTGCTCCAGCATGACCGCCGCCCATATCGGCTGTATGGCTATCCAACTGGGCATGGAGGACATCTGCATCGCCGGAGGCATGGAGAGCCATTCTCACTTTCCCACTCCGATGATCACCGAGGATACCGATATCTGGGCGCTGGCCGAAGAGCTGGGCAAGACGCGCGGCCTGCCCAATGCCAAAATATTCGAGAAGGTGGACATCAACGCTGTGGCGAGCATGGGCTTGATTTCCGAGAAGCTGGCCGAGATGTACGGCATCACCAGGGAGGACTCAGATAGATGGGCCTGGCAGAGCAACATGAGGGCTGCTGCCGCCCAGAGAGAGGGCAAGTTCAAGCACGAGATTATTCCCGTGGAGGGCATGTTGCCCGATGGCACGGTCAAGCTCATAGACTATGACCAGGGCGTGAAGCCCGACTCGAAGCTGGAGAAGATACGCACCCTGCCTCCACTCTACAAGGCGGACGGGACTATTTGTGCTGCCAGCACCTCAGGCGAGAACGATGGCGCGGCGGTGGGCATCTTCATGTCCAAGGAGAAGGCGAAAAAGCTGGGCTTGGTGCCTATGGTCACCATCAAGAGCATGGCCTGGATAGGCGTTGACCCTGCAATCATGGGCTATGGCGCTGTGGTGGCATCCAAGAAGGCTTTGAAACGGGCCGGTCTGACCGTAGACCAGATAGAGCTGGTGGAGGTGAACGAGGCTTTCGCTACGCTGCCCCTGCTGCATGTGAAGGACATGGGGGTGGACCCGGAGAAATTGAATGTCAACGGCGGCGCTGTCTGCATCGGTCACCCTGTAGGGGCGAGCGGGATGCGTGTGCTGGGCACGCTGGCGCACGAGATGAACCGCAGAAAAGCAAGATACGGCCTGGCGGCTATCTGTGGCGCCTGGGGCGCAGGCGCGGCCACCGTGGTGGAGAGAGAGGACTACTGGGAAGGCAAACGCTCTTTCCTGAGCTAGGGACTTGAAATTTGCAGCCTGTGCGTTGAAGTTGCCGTAATACCTACGTGTGCAGTCAAACAGCTATCCCACAACAGCCTTGTATACATCATGCTGTCCTGCTTAGTCCCCTGGCTGTCGATTGGACTGAACTTTTCGCGAGCATGGGTCTATATTATAGAGGCCAATAATCCCACTTTAGATACGCATACGGTTCAAAGGCAATAGGATCAACTTCGGTTACAACTTCACCCCTTAGCATTGTGTTATTCCCTACAGTATAGACTGCTCCAAGTACGCGAACAATCTCTACTTCCGCCCACGGGTCATAATCAGAACGCGATAAGGATATGTCGGCCTCAGCCCATTCCACAACGTTCGGACGAAAGACAGTCCTTTCTCTGACAAGGCGAGGCTTATAGTCAAAACCAATTTTATCCGGTGCGAAGAAGTGCTTGAAGTTGTATGCTACGGCTCCCTCCTCACTTGTTTCGCCGAGAACTATACTCTGAAATTCTTCTGTATTTGTCTTGCCAGTCAGCTTTGCTCGCACCTCAAAGAATTGTATACCGTGTCGCTCAATGCGACCTCTGATGGAATGCGCGCTGCGTTTAAACTGGATATTAGCCATCTTCTTGGGGTAACCGAACTCCTCACGGCCACCAGCCATAGCTGTATCTCTAGTAACGGGCATTGCCAGGCAATAATTTCCAGCGATACCATCAAATTGTGCACGTAAGAAAAGTGCACCTTCATAATAGGATGGGCCGAAATTGGTCTTGGGATAGTGAGCTATAAAGGCTGTCACTAGCGGTCTTTTTGTCGGTTTAAGTGGCGGCGGCAAGAGTCGCTTAATAATTTCTGGTTTCGTTTCCCACATCACAACTAACATTTCTGCATCGTAAAATTCATATAAACCGCCCTTTCCCCTTGCGCTTCTCTTAAGTTCATCCTTTGATTTTACGAATCCCATGGCAACCTCCTTTCCAAAACATCACACATGGTTATACTTTGTGCCCCAGTGATAGCACAAGAGACATCGTTCTGTCAAATGAGAGTACTGCCGTATGGTCTGTTGTGGTATTATGCTACCAATCGCAGGACGTGTAGGGTGGGCGGAACGCAGCAAACCCCATCAATTCACTTCAATCTACGTCAACGGGCTCTTTACAGTTGCGGCACCTTTTCGCTCCCCTGAACAGCTTATAGCCGCAGTGGGGGCAGTGGTATCGTTTCTCCTCCTCTTCCATCCACATCTCGGTTCCCAGCCGCTTCCAGGTGGGAATTGCCCTCAATATCACCTTTTTCCCCACAGGAAGGGGGAAAGCATCTATGAACTTACAGGGGAAATCGCTGCACTGGTG
>JBBIRL010000052.1:0-7806 GCA_037441825.1 Dehalococcoidia bacterium
AGAGATACCGTTTCGATTTGTGGAGCAACTCCTTGGTTGTAGGCTCACTGGTATCAAGCAGTTCTTCAAAATTCATAGTAACAGAGTGCTCATCGTGATTCAGTAACAACCTCCTGATATAACCAGCGAGAATCCTCTTCAAGTCCCGGTCCCTGACACCGTCCTCAATGTTCCTATATGTGATGTACTTAAGCCACTCCCCTATCGGAGAGACCACGACTTCCAGTCCCGCCTTCTCGCACTCTTTGGCCAAATTGCTATTGCTGAATTTGTTTGACCGCAGGAATATCTCGCCGTTGATCCCAACGAGTGGCCTTCTGGGCTTATCACGGTCTATCAATGACTTAAATTGTGCGGTGGCATCCTTTAAGACGTCATCAAGAGGTTCTTTTCTGCGGACGCAATCGGCAATCCTGAACAAGTACTCGCCGAATTGCTCCTCAGCCACCCCCTCTGACTTCTCATAGGGACGAGTGCGCCAGAGCAACTTCTCCAGATAGTCAACGGCAACAATGCCCCTCCATGCCAAGCGCTCGAACCCCGCCCCCAGTTTCAAGTCATGATACCCATTGTTCGACACGGTAGTGCGTATCGGGAAGTCAAAGCCCAGTTCACGCAGTATCCTGATTTCCTCCACAGCATATTTCCCGAAGCGGCAGGGACCGAATGCGCTGGCCAGGAACCCCTCGACATCCTTAGGATCAATTCCATACTTGTCGTTCTCATAGAAAAACTTCATGAAGTCGCCCAGAGTTACCCGGTAGGGGAGGCATTCCTTCCCAGACGTCAACCTGTTGCTGTAAAGAATGTTCCTCTCATCCTGCTCGGGTAGTACCACTGCATTGACTCCAAAGGCTTGCATGGCCGCGCCCAGCGCTACAGCACCGGAGCACATCCTCGGTATAAGGATAACTTTGTTAGAGCTGACCTTTGTATATGCAGCCCTCCGAATATCTCTGCCCCTCACCACAGTCTCGCTAACTTTACTCGAGCTGGCGAAGCCTCTTATGGTATCCACAAAGGCCTCGAGACGGGTAACAATGCCCGCCTCCGCAGCATGCTCGTCAATTTCCAACTGCCCCAAAGGTTTGCCGCCCATAATATCTTCCACAATATTGAGAATAAACGAGTTCGGCCCACAGCCGAAGTTGGTCAGCACCAGCCCGAATAACTGCGGGTCTCTGGCAACTATAGCGGCACCTGCTATGTGCTTGGCCTCGTTGAACCAGTAGGGGCGGTCTGAATATTCCCTGACATTCACCGAGGCAAGCGGCAGGAAGTCAAGGGGTATCGGCACTACACCCAGTTGGGCCAGCTTCTCGGCTATGCCCAGGTTCGCTCCCGAGTCCTGCGACATGTAAGACCTGGCAATAAGCGCAACCCCCAACTGGCCGCTTTGCTTGAGCTGCGCCATTATCTTCAGGCCCAGCTCAGCCTGCGCTTCCTCGAATCGGCGCTTCGCTTCGATACCTGCAAGAGCAGCCTTCTTGCCCTGGCTTCTGCTGTATCCCATCTTTACTGCCACATCAGCCAGGTTATTGATCGCATCATCATCACCCTGGCTGAAGTCAATTATGGGTATCAAAAGCCTCCTGCCCAGCCCCAGGGCCTGGCGTATGATGAAAGGCGACGCCTGCACCAGAGGACAGGAGTATTTCTGATTCTCGTCCCCCTCTTTCAACCCCATGCGTATAGCGCAGGGATAGAGAATATAGTCCACATTTTTAAGGCTCGCCGCGTGACCATGCACTAGCTTGACAGGGAAACAACTGTCGGTATAGCTCAGTTCGACAGACTCCTCCATAATTTGATTGTTGGTCTTGCTGGAGAAGTATATCCTCGCGCCAAGGGCATTGAGGAAGCCGATGAGCATCGGGGCATAATCATACACCACCAGAGACCTGGGGATACCTACCGAAGGCCCTGTGCCCTCGCCCTCTTTATAGTCTTTGAATATCAGCCTCTCGCGCTCATCGAAAGCAGTCTGCACCCTCTCATGGCTGACGGTGCTATCGAAGAGGTCGCACCTGCTGCCGTAGAATGTGGATTTCTCGCCGGGTATCTCCATGCGGCTTATGGTACAGTTGTTGTCGCACCTCTTACAGATAAAGGTGGAAAGCTTGTAGGAGCTGTCAACGACCCGCTGGAAACCCTTGAATTTAGAACCCCGCCCCTCCATTGACTCCTTAGCCAGAAGTGCCGCACCTATAGCGCCGCTGACCTCTTTGTGTTCAGGCACCAGCGTGGTCTTGCCCTCAAGAGCCTTCTTAAATGCAGAGACCACGGCATCGTTGTAGAATACTGCTCCGGTCAGCATCACCTTGTTGCCCAGCTTCCGGTTTCCCAGGACCTTGGAAAGATAGTTTGCCGCGATAGAGTTGGCCAGGCTGGCAGTAATCACCTCGATAGGCACGCCTTCCTGCTGGGCTGAAGCCACCGCCTGTCCCATAAAGGCAGCGCACCTGGAGCCCAGGTCTATGGTATGAGGCGCGTTGAAGGCAAAGCCGGCAAACTCCCCATTCTGCACGTGGATGCCGAGCTGCTCCGCCAACTCGTCTATAAAACTGCCAGTTCCAGCGGCGCACGCCTTGTTCATCTGGTAGTCAACGACCACGCCGTTTCGTTTAATAACCAGTTTGGAGTCCTGTCCGCCAATCTCGATAATATCCGCAGCGGCGTCTATCTCCGCGGCAGCCCTGGTCTGTGCCGTAATCTCGTTCTTTATCAGGTCCGCACCAACGAAGCTGCCCACGAGGTATCTACCCGACCCCGTGACACCTACGCCTGCTATCCTGGCATTATCGCCGATATCGCGAATCAGGTTGCGGAAGACCTGCTTGACCGCCTCAACTGGCTTTCCCGCCGTCATGAGATAGTTCTTCGCCATGACCCTTGCGCCCGACTCGTCCAGTATCACCGCCTTGGTGCTGGTAGAGCCGACATCCACTCCCAGGTAACCTGTAAAAGGCACCTCTATCTTCGGCGCTGTCCAGCCATCCTTTTGAGTGACCTTTTCCAGGCTGGGCATCTCGAAATAGCGCGACTTGTCCTCTGCTTCCATCGAGACAACCACATTCGAACTCTTCCCCGATTCCCTGGCAAGCAGAGCAGAGCCCAAGGCCTCGACATACAGGTAATTGTCAGGGACGATAATATCTATGGGATGGCCATTCCTTGCCGACAACGCCTCATTGAGCGCCTTCACCATGGCGCTATTGGCAGCGACGCCGCCCACGAAATATATGGGCTCCTCGAAGACACCCTTTTTCAAAGAGATTACCATTCGGGCTATACTCTCACACAAAGCATAGAGCATCGCCGACATGGGGACGCCCTTCTGCTGCAGATGGATGAGGTCGCTCTTGGCGAAGACGCTGCACCTGGCGGCTATTCGCGGCGCAGTGCCTTCACATTCCAGCGCAGTGCGGGCAAAATCCTCCAGGCTGATGCCGATACGGTACGCCTGCTGCTCCAAAAACCTGCCGGTTCCCGCCGCACATAAAGGGTTAGAGACAACCTGCCAGGGTTTCTTCAGGCCATCTTCAAGCGTTATGACGAAGGAGCTTTGCCCGCCGATTTGAATAATGGTTTTGACATTGGGGTAGGAATGAAGGAGACCTGAAGCAATCGCCAGAGAGCTGGAGTATTCCGACCAGTTCAACTCCTTGGGCATCACGCCCCTGCCGGAGCCCGAGATACCGGCCGTAGCGATTTCTTTGAGATTGAACTTCTCTCCTAACCTGGAGATAAGGGAGTTTACTGCTGACTTGGGGCTGGCGGTTATCTTCTCTGAGTCCAGATAAACCGCCTTGCCCTCCTCAGAGATTAGTGCCACCTTGGCACAGACGGAGCCGACGTCCAGACCTAAAGAGTAACTCATATCCCTGCAATTTTAGCACATATTGGAGTTCTCATGAAGGGGTATATGTGCTCTAATCGTATTACACACCTACCTTTACTTAACTAGATTATCTCAAACATACCACGGTTTTTCGATTTGGGCAAGGGCATTTTGAATTTATATATCTATCCCCGTTTTCCCCTTAATCTCTGCCCTCACAAACCTCACAGCCTTCTTATTCAGGTGAATCTCATCACCAGCGTATTCTTTCAACATCAGGCCATCCTTGTCGGAGACCCTGTCATAAATATCGATGAACTTATAGCCGTTACTCTGGCAAAACGCCCTCAGCTTTTCGTTGAACATCCTGTTTATCTGGCTGCGTACCTCCGCTGTGCCATAGAAAGGATACTTATACTCATTACCAACACTTGTGGCAGGCGAGACGCAGTAGATGCAGAAATTCACCCCGCGCTCCCTAAGCTGCGCCATGACTTCGCCGTAATTCGAAATCGTCCTGTCGATCAACTCGTCTATGGAATACTTTCCGTTGCTTTTTTTGTACTGGTAATAGATGTGTATCCTGCAATCTATCTCTCCGAAGGAGAGCATCAAAATATCTTTCTCGCCGAGCTTATTGATCACCTTGAATAGTTGTTCGTTGGACCTTGTGGTGCTGTTCTTCCTATTGAGATTGTATGCGGTGGCAGCGCCCAGGTGGTGTGCCAGAAAGGGCATGCTGCCTCTGAAGGGAGCCACATGGCTGTCCCCTATCACGTGGATAAGAGGCTTATTAAACAGCCTGGCATAGATAACCGTGTAAGCATCAATCAGGAAGGCCCTCAGGCTACTGAAACCATTTCTAACCGGGCTTATCGCCCAGAGTATCAGATAAATAAAAAAATAGTGTCTCCCCTTAATTCTGGAGAACTCCCCAGCCATGTAGAGAGTCCCTTTTATACCTCGGGGGACATTATTCTGGCTCACAGCCATATTTTAATATAGAGCTTTAGGAAAGTATATGAGGACGTCAGAGATCAAACAGCATCGCGAGTTCAGAATTACCGATACGGAAAGTCATTTTCGAGGGTTTCAAAGGTCAGAATCAGTATCCTTGCCATCTGCAAGAACGACTTCATTAGGCTCTGATATAGAGTACACCTGCGGTTTAAGTGGAACAGCACTTGTGGAAAGACGTAAACCGAGAACAGCCATGATTTCCCCAATCGTTCCGATGGTAGGATTGGCGTCACCACCCTCCAGTTTAGCTATGTACGCCTGTGTTGTGCCTAGTCTGCTCGCCAGATGAGACTGAGTAACCCCACGGCGATAGCGTGCGTCCGCCAGGATCAGTGCGAAATCAGCCTTTGCCATAGCTGCACCAAAGTCTTTGGCAAATTCTGCATCCTTGAGTTTCCACTCCAAATCCTCACTGAATTTTCTTCTCATACAGCACCTCTTATTTATTAGCGAGATACTCTCTTATCAAACGGATTCCCTCGTCTATTTCGTGGGGTTCTCGGGCTTTTTTCTTAAGAAAGCCGTGCAACATAACGAATTCGTCTTTCCCTTTGTCATAATAAACGAGAACCCGGCACTGTCCTCCCCGCAACTCATAAAGACCAGGGACCGCCTTAATGCTTTTCAGCATTTCGGTCTTGAGAAGCTCCAGCCCGGCTTGCTGGAGCTTAACCATTTTCGCTGTTATGACCGCGCTTTTCTGCCTGTCCAGCCTGTCGAGCCAATCCGCTACAGGTTGAGCGCCGCTGGGTCTGGTGTAATATTCAAGTTTAGACAATTATTATAACCCCTCAGGTTATATCAGTCAATAGCCTTTCAGTCCTCAGCAATGAAGGCATTTACAGATTATCAATCACCGTCTTGAGCTTGGCTCGCACCTGCTCGCCCACATCGCGCAGCTCGGGATTGTCAACGGCTGCCATGGACGCCACAGGGTCTATAGCAGCTACCTCGACCTTCCCGCCCTGAAGCTCCTGCACTATCACATTGCAAGGCAGCATCAGCCCGATCTTATCCTCAGCCTGGAGCGCCTTGTAGGCGAAGGGCGGGTTGCACGAACCGAGTATTTTGTATTTCCTGAAATCCACATTCAGCTTCTTCTTCAAAGTCTCTTTCACATCAATCTCCGTGAGGACGCCAAATCCGTCTTTTTTCAGTGCCTCGGTCACCCGGGCAACGGCTTCTTCAAAGGAAACCTTCAGGGTCTTGCTAAAGTAGTAGCTCATGACAATCCCTCCTGTGTTTTTATCCACCCCTCAAAAACTCGAGCACCTCTTTATTGAACCTGCCCCTCATTTCCATGAAGAAGGCATGCGAGCCGCCCTTGACCTTGACCAGCCTGGCATTGGGTATCCGGCTAGCAAGCAAATCCGACATGCTGGGCGATATAATCCTATCTCCGGTGCCTGCTATCACCAGCGTCTGGGCTTTTATCAAGTGCAGCCTGTCCAGCGTAGTGAAACTGGTGACAGCCGCCATCTGTTCTAAATAACCGTTTACATCGATTGATTTCATACTGCGCTTCGATAGAGACAAGAGCACCATCCTGTACATTCTCTTATTAAAGGCTGAGGAGACCATGAAGTTCATCAACCTCCTGAAATCGATGCTCCTGATGTCAACATCTGTGCTGCCCTCCCGGATGCCGAGGGCCTCCATCATCTCCGGATGGACATCGTTGAGTTCGCTCCCGGCGAAGGTGCTGCCCAAAACAAGCTTTATCACCCTCCCAGGATAAGAGATGGCAATCTCCTGAGCTACCAGGCCTCCCAGAGACAGCCCCAGAACATGAGCCTTATCAATATTGAGATAATCCATTAAACCGATGACATCGTCAGCCATCGTCCTGATAGTATAAGGCTCGCTTGGCCTGCCGCTTTTCCCAATGCCCCTGTTGTCAAAGATGATTACCTTATAGTACTTCCTGAAAACTTGGGTTTGGAAAAACCAGGCCTGATGATTTCCTGCGAAGCCCTGTATCATAACCAGGGGCACTCCCTTGCCTTGAACTTCATAGTACATACTGATTCCGTTCACAGGCGTTTTCGGCATCTTATCCCTCCTTGTCAAAGAGAATTCCCCCGAAGATGATACCATTACTTGCAACGCGGAGGCAATCTCCAAATGTAGCGTTCAGCCGTCAGCGGAGTTGCTATGCTTTTTTGCAACTCTAATGTCGATGTGAGGATTCATCATAGGGGGGTCAAAGTGATTATCGCAACGAGGGGAGAAATACAGGAGCTAACTTATAGTATCCCTATCGACCTGGCATTCCACAAACATACTATTGCCAGTGCTAAGCAAGCCCAGATGAGCAATCTCCGCAGGGGTACCCTGGCGACTTTATTAACTCCTACCATGATGACCAGAGCAACGGCCCCTTTCAACACGAGCAGCCATGAGCCGACCAGGGGTTGCAGGATTATATTAGCTTCGGCCATCTTCCCATTGAGTCCCACAGACGCCAGCATAGCGTGTGCCCTGTTCGTTAACATAGTGTCAACAACGTTCAAAGCCAGGAATAAGAGGAGCCAGAATATAGTTCTGGATTGAAGATTGTCCGATTTGGCTTCCAGCCGTATTCTTGTCAGGAAAGCTCTTATACCTTCCGGCCGAGATGGGGTCTCGGATTTCAGTTGCAGCTCCAACTCTTACGCCTCTCTACAACAACTAATCCCGTGCCCTATCGTTTAGACGCATTAAAAAAGTTGCAGGCAATCGGAGTGCGCGGCGGCCTTGTTTGCACGACCCTGTGGTGAGTAATGTATACTTTCGTACATTAAATGTCAATGCGCTCAAGTACTTTCGTACCGTAATTTGGGGGATAAGTAAAGTTAGGTTAGGAGTGTTTAGGCAAAGTAAACTCTCATGATGACGTGGCAGATTACAGGCTGAGGCCATCAGCAAGATTGGGCAGGTCTTTATTTTGAAAAAATGAGAGGACG
>JBBIRL010000052.1:7906-9126 GCA_037441825.1 Dehalococcoidia bacterium
GCAAATTATCGAGCAGCAAGAGTGGTAGCGGAGGGATTTGAACCCCCGACCAAGGGCTTATGAGTCCCCTGCTCTACCGACTGAGCTACGCTACCACGGAAATATATGATAGCACCGTGTGCATATAGCGTCAATCTTGGATTGTGCGCTAAACTGTCTGGGGTCAGCAAGGTGGCAGATAGTTTGCCTCAATGGGCGAGGAGTGCGACAACCCTGTCCAGTATCTTGTGGGCAACCTCCGATTTAAGCATCAGCGGAAGCTGCTCTGCCTTACCATCGCGGCCTATAAATGTCACGCGGTTAGTGTCTGTATCGAAGCCGCTGTCCTTTGCCGTAATATCATTTACTACAATAAGGTCAAGCTGCTTCTTCTTGAGCTTCTCGGTGGCCCTGGCTATCAAGTCCCCGCTTTCAGCGGCGAAGCCAACCTTAATAATGTCACCCTTCACCTCACCGAGGATGTCGCTCGTCTTCACCAGCTCAAGATTTAAGGTATCAGCTTCCCTCTTTATCTTGCCCTCAGCTACGGCGGCAGGCCTGTAATCAGCCACTGCAGCAGCCATGATAAGGACGTCTGCGGCAGCAGTTGCTTTGAGCACAGCATCACGCATCTCCTCAGCCGTCTGCACAGGCATCGCATCAACCCCTGGAGGAGCAGGGAGCGCCGTGGGGCCAGTCACCAGGGTCACTACCGCGCCCCTATCCCTCGCAGCCTCAGCTATGGCATAGCCCATTTTCCCCGAGGAACGATTGCCTATGTACCGTACCAAATCAATGGGCTCCTGCGTACCCCCGGCGCTGACCACAATCTGCTTCTCAGCCAGGTCGCCTTTCCTGCCCAGTACATGGTAGATGATGCCCAGGATTTCCTCATTCTCGATAAGCCGCCCCATCCCCACCAGTCCCGAGGCCAGACGGCCATAGCCGGGGCCTACAATGGTGAAACCTCGCGAGCGCAGCTTGGTCAAATTCTCCTGTGTTATAGAGTTCTGCCACATGCCAACATCCATAGCCGGCGCCAAAATCACAGGAGCCCTGGTAGCAAGCACAGTGCTGAACAGCATCTCATCAGCGATTCCTGCAGCCAGTTTGGCAATAGCATCCGCGGTAGCAGGGGCGATGACCACCACATCAGCCCGCTCTGCCAGCGCAACATGCTCTACACTGAACTCAGATGCCAGCTCAAACATGTCAGTGACCACCGGCCTGTGAGTGATGCT
>JBBIRL010000052.1:9136-10659 GCA_037441825.1 Dehalococcoidia bacterium
AACGGGGTCACAAACTGCATAGCAGCCTTGGTCATTATTACATCAACGCATAACTCTCTCTGGGTCAGCTTGCTGGCAATGTCCGCCGCCTTGTAAACCGCTATGCTGCCGGTTACTCCCAGGACTACGTTTTTCCCCTTGAACACACTCCCTCCAGATATTTACTGATGTCCGCTATTCAACTCGTGAACCAATCTCAGTCCCACCAGCGTCAGGTCAGGGTCCAGAACATCAATGACATCGGTCTCTTTGGCAATAACGCTCGCCAGCCCGCCCGTAGCGATTACCCTCACCTTGCCACCCAGCTCTTTTCTCATACGGACCACAATGCCTTCGATAAGACCGACATAGCCAAAAATAATACCCGATTGCATAGCAGCCACGGTGTTTCTGCCGATAGCTTTCTTGGGTCGAGTTAGCTCCACGCGTGGCAGTTTAGCTGCACGCTCAAAGAGCGCATCGGCGGAGATACCAATTCCCGGAGCGATGGCTCCCCCGAGGTAATCCCCATCAGCAGATACAGCATCCAGCGTAGTTGCAGTACCAAGGTCGATGACAATCAAGGGCCCTCCGTAGAGACGGTGGGCTGCTGCGGCATTGACCACGCGGTCAGCTCCGACCTCGCGGGGATTATCGAGCGAGATGCGGACCCCGGTTTTAATCCCCGTGCCTACCACCAGAGGAGTGACCTTGCAATAGCGCTGACATAGCTCCTCCAAGGTCGTCACCATCGGCGGAACCGAGCTTGAGATGATAGCCTCGTCGATATCGGAAAAGGAAAGTCCCTCCAGAGTCAACAGATTGAGCAAAAGCGCAGCGTATTCATCGGCAAGCTTATGTACATCGGTGGAAAGCCTCCAGGTAGCCTTCAGCTTCTCACCCTGGAAAACACCCAGAGCGACAGTGGTATTGCCAATGTCAATCGCCAGTAACATTCTATCCTTGCCTCCACACTCACCGATAAAGGGCCAATAAAGTGACGTCTATTATAACGAAGTTCGTTTGCGGTTACAATGACTCCTCGGGGCGACTCCGCATCCTTGAATTTAAAGCTTAGGTCTTCCGGTTTGTTGACGCTTTAAATAATCCAGACCTTTTTTGGTATCGCTGGCAACCCGCGGCTTATCGCAGTTGGCAATCCTATACTTGAATAACCAGTAAGTGAACTCCTGCAATTGGCCCAAAGTCATAGTATCACCTTCAGGATAGCCTTTATCCTTGCGAAATTGCCGCAGCAGTTCCTCCCGGCTGGCTCCATAGACCCGTTGGTAGCTATCGCCGATGTCGCCCCTGTCCCTAGAAAAGACATGTGATTGACACTCTTTGCAGATTTCCTCCTCAACTGCTAGAAGAACAAACTTCTCCACGATAACACCGTAGAAGTAGTTGAGATAGGCATGATATTTGGCAGCGCCGATAAGCCCTTTGAAACCATCCTCAGAGAGT
Source organism: Dehalococcoidia bacterium (assembly GCA_037441825.1). Classification (GTDB taxonomy): domain Bacteria; phylum Chloroflexota; class Dehalococcoidia; order SZUA-161; family SZUA-161; genus JACWAE01. Next base: position 10,583 of record JBBIRL010000052.1, read on the forward strand.
TCTCCAGGCAACCTGCCGAAAAAGAGCAGGTCAATCAGTTCTTGCTCTGGGATAAGACCGTCCACCTCCTGGCAGAG
>JBBIRL010000052.1:10669-10955 GCA_037441825.1 Dehalococcoidia bacterium
CTGGGCAAGAAGCAGCCAGTCGAATGCCTCACCATCGATTAAGTAACAGTAATGATGTTCGCCATGACTTTCCTCGGGCCAGCTCCAGAGCCCGATAGCCTCAAGCAGGGCAATATGCCAGGGCCTCCCGCTAGCGATGGCTTGCTTGAGGTGTTGAACCGCCTCGCTATCGCCAACTGAGGTCATAGAACAGGGATTAGGATTATCTTGCCTCATACTTCAAGTTTACCCCTAACAGATTATCATCCCACATACGCAATGATTTCGCAAGAACCCTTCTCACCGC
>JBBIRL010000053.1:0-10793 GCA_037441825.1 Dehalococcoidia bacterium
GCTCATAGCCCGGTTACAGCAGGAAAAGTGGTAAGAAACAGCTTACATTCGTATTGGGAAGTTAGGGCAGGTCTGAGACATATCCCCTATTATCAAATAGCAGACTTATTTGCCACATATCATCGTCTATCTTTCCAAAATCGCCAACTGCCAGCTTATTGTCGTACTGCTCTTGAATGGATTTTCCTAATTTTGATGCAGAAGCCCGCGCCCCGTCTGGTGTTTTAACCCCATCAATCATGATTCCGAACATTCCCTTATTTATTTCCTGTCTAAAATCAAGATATTTTTGCCAATCTATGTTCTTGTCTTTCTCTTTTTGGGCTAATTCCAATAGAGGGCTATGCATTTTCTGCAAAGTAGGGTTGATATTGTATAACTCTGATTTTGTCTGTTCAGGGGTTTTCAAGAATCCATATATAAACAATGCTACCCCCAAGACCATAAGCCCAAACCCAACATAAATAAGGACTCTTGCGGTAGACTCTGTGACTAGGTTCGGCGCAAATGAGAAAACTAGGCTCACGCCAACTCCAACTACGAGTCCAGCCACACCAAATATCGTGAAGCGGTTTCGTACTCGTTGGAACATAGAAATTCTCCCGTCAGATTATTTGATAGGCAGTATATAATATTCCTTTCCTGATTTTCACCGTCAATTAATAGAACTTGTTTTCTATGAAGAGATTCATACCCAAATTTTCGATGGCTAGCACCCCAACCCTTGTTACTGTATAATAAGCAACACTATATTTTTGAGACCCAGAAAGGATACTAAGGTGGCCAGAGCTAAGAAGGAAATGTTAAAAGCTGCCATAGTCGGCGCCACGGGCATTGTGGGGCAGCAGTTCATCGTTGCCCTGCATAACCATCCCTGGATAAAAGCAACCGCGCTCGCCGCCTCCGAGAGGTCGGCAGGGCGCAGCTATAAAGAGGCGCTCACCGACCCCAAGACCGGCGCCTTCAGGTGGTACTGCGACGAGCCGCCGGACCCCGCGGTCATGAACATCCCGGTGCAGAATGCCAGCGAGATGGATGTCTCTGATGTCGACCTCATATTCTCCGCTATCGAGTCCGAGCAGGCTCAGGTACTGGAGCCTAAGTTCGCTGCCACTAGGCCTGTGATCAGCACGGCTTCAGCCTTCCGCTATGAGAAGGACGTGCCCATACTAATCCCGGGCATAAACTCGGAACATGCGGCCCTGCTGAAGCAGCAGCAAAAGGCACGAGGCTGGAAAGGTTTCGTCACGCCCAATCCTAACTGCACCACCATCGGCTTGGCGATAACGCTCAAGCCTATCTACGATGCCTTCGGGATTCGCATGGTGCTCATGACCTCGCTGCAGTCGCTGTCAGGGGCAGGGCGCAGCCCGGGCGTGATCGGACTGGACATCCTGGATAATGTAATTCCCTACATTGCGGGCGAGGAAGAGAAGGTGCAGAAGGAGACCCAGAAGATACTGGGCGCTTTATCCGGCAATACCATTCAGCCCGCTAAGTTTGCCGTTAGCTGCACCTGCACCCGTGTCAATGTCAGAGAAGGTCATACGGAGTCGGTCTTCGTGTCCACGGAGAAAAAGTGCGAGCCTGAGGACGTTGCTCGCGCCATGAGTGAATACAATGGCTTCAAGGGCCTGTCGCTCCCTTCCGCGCCGAAGAGGTTGATAGTAGTACACCCCGACCCCTTTAGACCGCAGCCGCGGCTGGACCGCGACACGGACAACGGCATGGCTACGGTGGTGGGCAGGATACGTAAGGACCCCGCGTTGGAGAACGGGATAAAGTACATGCTGGTATCGCATAATACCAAGATGGGCGCTGCCCGGGGGGCTGTCCTGGAGGCCGAGCTTCTCATTGAGGGTGGCTACATCTCGTAGATTGGAATTGCGGTAGAAATGAAAGAGGGGCATCCTTCCTGGGAAGGATGCCCCTTCACTTACCTTCGGAGGAATCTCCTACTTATTGCCCTCCTGCTTGAAGGCATCTAAGAAAGCCTGGGGTATCTGGCTCTGTCCGTTGATGAACTCCTGGCAGGCTTCAATGAACTTGACAAATATCTCGAAATTGCCGAAGGCAGCTATGCCTTCAGCCTGGCCTTGCAAGACCACATGGATGTGGTTGCTTCCGCACTGATAAATATCCACCTGCAAATCCATTAGCGGCTCCTCTGGTTGGCCATTCATTGTCCTGCTGCCTTCAATTAAACATTAGCACAAGCTCTGCCTTTGCACCATAGTTCTTATGGTCATTTTTGAGTAGTACGGATGATAAGATAGTACTAATAAGAGGAAAAGTCACACTACCTCAAGCACTTCCAGTAATCCTTAAGATACCCTTTGACCTCCCCGATGACATGTTTGGTCTCTGCCAGCGAAGGGTCTCCCTTGTATCTAGGGGTGATTCCCTGCGGTTCCTTTATCGGGATTTCTATGCCTGCCAGGCCGCAAATCAGAGCCAGCCATGAGTAGGGCAACACCGCTTTATTGTAGCCGGACGCAATCAGGTCGATGGTTTTGTCCTGGCAGACCTCGGATATCTCCCTGGCCTTAGCCCCTATCATTCTGAAGCCCTCCACGGTCAGTCCCAGACTGGTTAACCCATCGCTGAAATGAGGGTCGGAGCCGCCGTTCCTGATGATTATCTGGGGCTTGAATTCCTGCGCTATGGGCTGGACCAACTCCTCAAAGGCCAGTTTGTAAGAGTCATTGCCTGCATAGGGAGGCATGGGGATATTGACGGTGTACCCCTTCCCCTCGCCGGAGCCGATTTCGTAAGCGAAGCCAGTGCCGGGATAGAGCGTCCTCGGGTCCTGGTGCAGGTCGATCAGCAGTACCCTTCGTTCATCATAGAAATACTCTGAGGTCCCGTTACCGGCATGGGCATCGGTATCGAGTATCAGTATCCTCTGTAACTTGTATTGTTGCAACAAATACCTGGCACAGAAGGCGACATCGTTATAGAGGCAGAACCCTTCTCCGTAGTCAGGTTTGGCATGATGCAACCCCCCGCCGAGGCAGACCGCCTTTTTGAATTTACCTTCCTGAACCAGGTCGCAGGCCTTCTTGGCCTGGCCGATGACCAGTCTGGCGGCCTCTTCCAGCTTCCCCGGCTTGCCGCTGGGAATATTATCCCCGCTGTGGAATCTATAGATAGAGCCGGAGTAGTTCAGTCCCAGGTGGGCAGCCCGGTAATACTCTCTGGTGGCTTCGATGTACTCTTTCTGGCAGATCAGGAGTAAATCTTCGTCGCTCGCCCAATCCGCTTTGATTATGCGGTAATTGTCGTCCTCTGGCAGGTGCTCCCGCAAAAATTGATAGAACTCAAGATAGCGTTCTCCTCGAAAGGGGTGGCCGGGCCCGAAATCGTATTCCTTTAATTCGTCTCTATACAAGATTGCGATAGGCATCTTGTGCCTCCGTGTTCACGCCTCTTCCAGTAATTATGTCTTTGCGAGGAGTCCTTCTTTAAGGAAGGACGACGAAGCAATCTCCGCGTGCCTGTAGATATGATGGGTGACGGTGGGATCGCCACGCCCGCCTTTGGCAGGCTCGCAAAGACATGAATAAAACCTGTTGACAAGTGTAGCAGCCCATGACAGAATTGCAATACTAACGAAAATACTGTAACTGGACTAAGGGGGTGGCGATGGAATCCTGGCATATCTTCTCTAACGCTAATCAGGAGATGGTGATTCGCCTTGTGATAGCCGCATTTCTGGGTGGGGTAATAGGCTACGAGAGGGCGCGTGCCAAGAAGGCCGCCGGCATACGCACCCATCTCCTTATTAGCATGGGAGCTGCCCTGTTCACTGTTATCTCGATCTGGGGTTTCGCCGGGAATGCCGATCCATCGAGGATAGCTGCGGGCGTGGTGGCGGGAGTTGGTTTCCTGGGGGCGGGTGCAATTCTTCGCCATGAGAGGGGGGTTGAGGGGTTGACCACGGCAGCCGCCATCTGGGCGGTAGCTGCCGTAGGCGTGGCGATAGGAGCTGGACTCTACGTAGTGGGGGCAGTGGCTGCGGTTATGGTGCCTCTGGCACTGCGTTACCTGCCCCATCACCATGTTGATACGGACTAGTTAACCTGTTCCGTCGAAGTTAGAACGAAATATGAAAGAGTGTAAAGTCGAGCAGAACAAAGCGAAGTGCAACTGTACCTATGAGCCCTGCTCCAGGAAGGGCATTTGCTGCGAGTGCATCAGATACCATCTGCAGTCAGGAGAGCTGCCAGCCTGCTATTTCTCCGAGGATGTGGAGAGGACCTACGACCGTTCTATCGAGAGGTTCATCCAGAGCTATCAGAAGAAGAGATTTTAAATCCTAAACAATGTCGAAGGTTACAATTATGTAGGGGCACATCCGCCAGAGGCGGATGCCCCTACTCCTCTATGGAGCAGCCGCTTTCGTTTTCTGATTTGATACGTGGCTGCGCACTAGCAGCGCCACCAAAGCCCCGACGATGCAAATGTACACAGATACCATCATGGCAGTGTTAAGGCTGCGAGCGAATTCTTGCTTGAACAGGCCCTGTACCAGTGACGCGGGTATGCCGGGTATGTTCGGGAGGCCTGTCAACCCCAGACGGCCCGATGAGACCCCACTCAATATCTGCTCGCGAAGTGCTGCGGGAATCTGCGGAATAGGGAGAAGGGCTTCGCGGAGGTTCGAGACAAGCTGGCTCTGTAGAATGGCCCCAATAACCGAGATGCCCAGCACTGACCCTACCTGGCGCATTGTCGTCAGTACCCCCGCCGCCTGTCCGGAGCGCTCCATAGGTGCGCTTGCCATCACCGCAGAAGTTGTCGGCGCCATCACCAGTCCCATGCCCAGGCCGCAGACTGCCAGAGGTGCCATTAAATGCTGCCAGGGCTCGGTTGGAGTGAGGTGGGACATCAAGTAGATTCCCAGGGCAGCGAAAGCCATGCCAAAGAATAGCAGCCAGCGGCTGCCTATCCTGTCGGAAAGTCTGCCTGATATAGGGGCAACAATCATTGTCATCCCGGCCAAAGGGAGAAGTACCAGACCTGTTTTAATGGCGCTGTAGTCGAGGACAAGCTGCATAAAGAGCACGAGAAGAAAAAGTATGCTCAGAAGCCCGAACATCAAAATCAGCCCCACGCTGTTACCTGCGCTGAAAGTGCGGTTGCGGAAAAGGTCGAGACGAATAAGAGGCGCAGAGCGCAGGCGCTCTATGATTAGGAAGACGACAAACCCTACGAAGCTTGCTGCGAATAAGCCTACGATTAAGGCTGAACCCCAGCCATACTTTTGCCCCTCCACCAGGGCATAGGTGAGACAGAAAAGGGCTGTCGAGATAGCGAGTACGCCGGGGACATCTATACGGCGCTCGGCCGTAGGGTCTCTGGACTCCCTGATTATGATTATCGCTGCTATGAAAGCGAGGACGCCCACAGGCAGGTTAATCAAGAAAATCCAGCGCCAGGAAGTGGCGTCCACCAGAGCACCCCCGATGATGGGACCCAGGGCGCTGGCAACACCGGCTACCGCCCCCCAGATTCCCAGAGCCATGCCCCTGCCCCTGTCCCCAAAAGCCACATTGAGAATTGAGAGTGTGGCCGGCATCATGGCTGCCCCTCCCACAGCTTGGAATACCCGTGCTACTATGAGCATGGTGATGTTCGGAGCCAGTCCGCATGCCAGAGACGAGATAGTGAAAAGGCCGAGGCCGCCCAGGAAGAGCAGCTTACGACCATAGAGGTCTCCCAGCTTGCCCAGCGTTATCAGCAGGACAGCGAAGGCGAGGATATAAGCGTTAAGCACCCATTCCACATTGGATATGCCGGTGTTGAAAGCCTTCATTATGTCAGGCAGAGCAATGTTCACAATGGTGAGATCGAGCATCATCATGAACAGGGGAACACATGTGATGAGGAGAACCCACCACCTTCTTCTGCCATGCTCTATCAGCGAAGTCTGAGCTATGCTGCTCATATACAGTCCTCCATTGCTTCCGCTTTCTTAATAAACGCCTTGCTGTATCATACCATATCTAATCAAGTAGAGCCGCCAGCGCATCGGGCTCGGTAATCGGCATTTTGCAGACATGGTTTTCGCAGACATACACGGTGGGCTTGTTATCGAGCATGGCTCTATCACGAAGCAGGGGGATATCCAACTGAGTTGGTTCAGCCGGGTTTTTGACTGCCAGAACTTTGTTGGGCAGATAACGTTCGTTTATCACCCTCAGCAGTGATTTGGTCGCCGCGTCCCTGGGACGGCCTACCACTGCTATCTCCAGCGGTTTTGATAAATATGAATCCAGTGCGCAGAACCAGTGCCCGAATCCCGGAGGATACCTGAGCATCGAGTCCTGCACCGAGCGAATTGCGGAAGCAGCCACTTTCTCATATTCATTCTTGTCGGTCAATCTCGCCAGTTGAAGCAGGACAAATGCCGCTGCAGACGACCCCGAGGGCAGTGCGTTATCGTAGATATTTCTGGGGCGCACCAGAATGGTCTTCTCTCCCTGAGCGGTATCGTAGAAATACCCCTTATCTTTGTCCCGGAACTTCTCCAGTATGGCGTCTGCCAGCTTCTTAGCTTCATTCAGCCAGCGCTCCTGGAAGCTGGCCTGGTACAATGAAATCAGCCCCTCGCAGAGCATGGCGTAGTCTGAAAGGTAGCCATTTACTTTAGCCTGTCCATCCCTGTAGGAGTGCTTCAAAGCTCCGCTATTGTGCAAAGCCCTGGTCAGGAAAGTGGCATTGGCGATAGCCGCCTTCAGATAATCATCCCGCTCCAGCACTGATGCTGCCTCGGCCATGCTGGCGAGCATCAGCCCGTTCCAGTCAGCCAAAATCTTCTCGTCCCGGTGCGGCTGAACACGCCGGGTGCGCCTCTCGAGGAGACGCACTTTAGCCCTGGCAACCCTGTCCTCAAGCTCCTCAGGTGTAATCCCAAGCTCGTATGCCAGCGTCTTGGTTTCGGCCACCTGGCTCAGGATGTTACTACCCTCGAAGTTGCCTTCCTCGGTTACGCCGAAATACCTCGCAACAAGTTCGCCATCGTCTTGGCCCAGAGCCTCCCTTATCTCTTGGGGCGTCCAGACATAAAACTTTCCCTCGATGCCCTCGCTATCTGCATCCTGGGATGAATAAAAGCCCCTATCTTTGTCAGTCATCTCGCGCAGCACGTAGTCCAGCGTTCCCTCTACTATACGGCGGTAAATTTGCTTGTCCGTCGCCTGATATGTGTGGAGATAGATGCGGCTCAGCAGTGCATTGTCGTAGAGCATCTTCTCGAAGTGGGGCACCAGCCAGTGTTCGTCAACGCTGTAGCGGTGGAACCCGCCCCCTATCTGATCGTAGATGCCGCCCTTCGCCATCCTCCCCAGGGTATGTTCTACCATCAAGATGCATAGCGGGTCGCCCGTGCGGCAGCACTGCCGCAGCAGGAACTCGAGCAGCATAGGTTGGGGGAATTTAGGTGCGGGGCCGAAGCCGCCATTCTGGGCATCGAACGCAACCCTGATGGAGGTATAAGCGATTCTGGGCATTTTCACGGTAAGTGGCTCAACCTCGCTACTTTTCTCGACCCCTCGGTTCAGATAGGTGATTATCTGCGCTGCGGTAGACTCGACCTCGCCCTTGCGTGTCCGGTATGCCTGTGCCACAGTCTGCAGCACTCTGGGGAAGCCCGGTAGTCCACCTCGGTCTTCGGGGGGAAAGTATGTCCCGCCGTAGAAGGGCTTCATCTGCGGGGTCAGGAAAACTGTAAGCGGCCAGCCTCCGCTGCCTGTAATCGCCTGCACCGCGTCTATATAGATTGCATCGAGGTCGGGCCTCTCCTCGCGGTCCACCTTGATGCTGACGAAATTCTCATTCATGATGCAGGCGGTAGCCTCGTTCTCGAAGCACTCATGCTCCATGACGTGGCACCAGTGGCAGGCGGAATAGCCTATGCTGAGCAGGATAGGCTTGTCCTCGCGTGCAGCGCGGCTCAGCGCTTCCTCGCCCCAGGGATACCAATCCACGGGGTTATGGGCATGTTGCTGCAGGTAAGGACTGGTCTCGTTAATCAATCGGTTGGGCACAGTGTACAAACCTCAATTAAACACCATTCTAGAAGCTGCCTTTGTCTGGGTATGTGACTTTTATCTCATCCGTGGGGACGGTTCGCGAACAGCCCCTACAGCCTTATGTCATTCTGACCCTGAACGAAGTGAAGGGGAAGAATCTTGGCTTTCTTCCCACTGAATCATCTCGCTGTACCACGCCTGGCTTATCGCCGCTTCCAGCGCCGCCTGCTTGGGTTCGCGCACGTTCAGTAATATTCCTAGAGTGCGCCTGTCCAACTGGTGTGAAAACTGGCATTGTTTGCGGAAGGAGAGCAGAGTGTGGCGTTCGCCCCCGTAGATTACATAGTCCAGTTGCTGGAGGTAAGGCTCCAGATGTTCTCGAACATGTCCGCAGACCCTGGTAAAGAAGTACTCCATCTGCTTCTCGCGGTGCCGTTCGAAGCGGTGAGCCGAGGAGCCTCCCTGTCTGTGGCGCGAGTGCACCAACCCTGTCCCCACCTTGCTCGACAGTAGCTTTTCTCCCTGAAATACGCCTACGGCATAAGCATCCAGACGGAGCAATATCAGTGCAATCATGAGTTCCTGTTGCAGTAATGAGCGCAGAGGCTCCACATCGTAGCCGCTGGAGAATAGCTTCTCTTCGAGGGGAAACGGCGGCAGCACCAGATATTTGTTTTCTTCGCCCCAGAAGATGGCCCCGCCTGTCTTGGAACGGCCGACTGCCTCAGCGATGTCGGGCATAATTTCTGCCACGCCTGTCCCTAGCGGAGCCTTGAGCGTTTTCTCAACCTCAGACGCGGGCAAGTCGTAAGGTATGTAAAGCGATGTCGCCGGGCTCGCAGCAGCCTCCAGCTCATCGAGCAGGTGGAGCATCCTTTGTCTACTAAAACGGCGATGGTTTGCTATTAACATGAACGTAAATCATTTCCGTAGGGGCGCAAAGCTTTGCGCCCACTATTGTTAGGATTTTCTCTATCCAGATCCCATTTCAAAGGATTGTTCACAATATATTCCCTGATTTCGTCCAAATCGTCTTCATCTCGTATCACGTGTTCGTAATAGTTGCGTTGCCAACGAAAATCATGTCCATTAACTTTGCACCAATGGGACACCGCTGATTTGTATGTACGTATTATTGAGCCGATTGATTTTGAAATGGTGTGTTGATATTTGTGTTGTAGGGGTTCAAAATTTTGAACCCCTACGGGATTTATCATAACGACCGCATGAAGATGATTGGGCATTACGACAAATTTATCCATTTGCACACAGGCGAAATGCCGGGGAATTTCCACCAAGTATTTATTAGCTATTTCGCCTATTTCGTTTAATTCGATCTTACCGTCCTTTATATCGCAAAACGTACATTCCTTGTTATACGTACAAATCGTGACAAAATATGCCCCAGCCTGCGAATAATCATAGTCCCTTAATCGGATGGAACGGCGTAGGTGCTTGCCATTATCGTGTGTCATGGTTCTATTTACGTAGGGGCGCACAGTTGTGTGCTCCTCTATTTCTTGGCTTTTACCTCTTTCAATTCATCCCACATTTCCTGCAAGAGTTCACCTAATATGAACTTCTGTTTGCCTTTAGTAGCTGCTTGGAAGACTGGTGAGAGATCACGCCGAGCGTAGATATCTCCGTCTTCCTCACTTAGACGTTCCTCTTGTATTTTCTTTTGGAGAATGTTGCTTCGTATTCGTATTTGCTCTATTTTTTCCACTTTATTCTTATCCATGCTCAATATGAAGTAGTTTGCTAATTTATGTTCATCAAGAGGAATGTCGATAGAGTATCTATTCTGTCCGAAGGAAAATCCAATATAGTCCTCCATACAATAAGGCTTCAAATTATCTCCTGCTTTTGGAACATCTGGCAGCAATCTCCCTCGTACTTCTTCTTTCAGCATATTCAAAAGACTTTGAAGCTGACGTAAACCATTCTTTAAGTCATCTTCCTTTATTATTCCCATAATTTGTACCCCTTTCTGTTCCAGGAATTTCAGGAACTGCGTTAACAAATAATGACTCTCGCTGTCATTACTTCTCAATTCATGTCTCGAGTCCAACTTCTCCCTTAACGAATCATATACTTCGTACCAACATACGTTTTTATAGGCTTTCGCTGTGCCCACACTGTTGTGGCTTAGAAATATCAGTTGTTTGATTTTAAAAGGTAGTTTGTCGAGTTCCTGTTTATATTTTTGGAGCTGCTTTTCATCATGCTTGGATTTGTCTTTAACTTCTATCCAAATGCATTTATCGTCAGATGCTATCTCAGCATCCAGCGTACTTTTCTCGCTCTCAATTTCCCCTTTTCCCCTTGCTTTCGCATAACGCTGTGTTTTAAATAAAAGCTTCTCGTTAGGCAAAAATTTCACACCCAAAAGTTCTGCTAGTGCTTCGCAGCAAGCTGATCGAGTTTCATATTTTGACCAAAGTGACTCTAAGACGTACAAAAAGGCAGCCGTAAGATAATTCTCTGGTTTTTTATATTTGGATAGTGCCGAAAATACATTGTCTGCCATCTGTGTTCCCCATAGCCTGAAATTATGTGTTCACAGCTCCACCACCGTCACCCCGTCCCCGCCCTCTCCCTTCCCCCCCGGGCGGAAGGACTTGACCAGCGGTAACGCGAGCACCAACTTCACCGGCCGGTTGGAGGCCTTGGTCGGGCAACGGTGCCCGCGCCCGAAGGTCTGGCCCAGCACGATCCAATTGGCCGCCCGATAACAGGTTCCCCGGTGCCGCGTCG
>JBBIRL010000054.1:0-1457 GCA_037441825.1 Dehalococcoidia bacterium
GCATCGGGGGCAAACGGTGGCTAAGATTGCCGGCTGCTATCTCGGCAGTGCCTCTGGAGAGGGTTCTGATTTTATTTGAGAGGATGCGACCCAACACTAACCCCACAACAGCGAATAGCACTATCAATATCCCCATGACTATCCAGAAAAGAATCTGTACATTATGCACGGTGGCAAAGGCCTGGCTGGAAGCCAATACGGCAACGAAACTCCATTTGTTGCCTGACCAGGGTACCTGTGGGTCGACGCCTGCTATCACGGCGCACATCGTGTTGTCACCGTCTTTGTACTGAATTAACTGATGCTGTGGGGGCATTGCGCTGTCTTCGCTGGCAAAGCCCATCTTCTTAAAAAGTTGTGATTCATCTGGCCCTGCAATGATGTTTCCGAATTCGTTAATGAGGTAAATCGAGCCTGTTCCTTCAACCTTGGTGCGGCCTATCATCTGCCAGATGTATTCCATGTTTACTTGAGCAAGTAAGACTGAAGTAATGGCAGAATTGGCATCCACAACTGGGGAGGCGATATGAATGACTACTTTGGAGGGGTCAGTTAGGGATGCTTCATCCGCCATGGCGGCTTTGCCACGGACTGCGCTCTGGAACAAAGTGTTATTGGCCCACGCGCCATAGTATTTATAATCGGTAGAGGTAATCACGTTGGCATCGAGTCCAACCAACGTGATGTCTTCGAAGGTGCCGTAGAAAGTCTGCACTCTTTTCATCTCGGCAAGCTTTTCCGCAGGGGTTGCCTCATTTGACCTGAGCACAGGGTTCTGAGATAGGGCAGCCGCATCACCCAAGCTACGGGCTAGCATGGCTCCTATTTGCTCGGAGGCTATAGTAGCTGCGTTATCGAGACGTCTCTCTACATCTCGAGCTGCTGTCTTAGACATGAGGTCTGTGCTCACGGCTGCGGCGATGGTGCCACCTAATATGGTTACCAGCACTATAGGCAGGATGATAGAGCCTGCCACGCTTCTTGGAGACAGGCCTGTTAAAATAAGCCGCCAAATAGTCTTACGATTCTGCTGAAGCTTCATTATGCCAGTATCCCCTCAAGAAACCTAGTATAAACCGGCAAGCTGGCAGCCATATTGATGATGCCCCGTTACTATCGTACTCATAGAGGTACTCCTTTAACAATGACGAATAGGTACTAATATGTCTTGAACCTTTCACCTATTCTCAAGCGACTTCATATTGTAGGGGTATGTTGCTCCTGAAGTTATGGGGGCGTAGAATGAGTAGGAGGGAAGAGGGTCTTAATCAGGAGGATGTAATTCTTGGACGAGTCTCATACTGGGATAAGGGAAGCCTTGCCGGCAGATGCCAAGGATTTTGCCGAGCTGGTCTTAATGTCTGCCCCTTCATTATTCCCGACAATCTACGGTGACGGGGTTGGGGGTATAATGCAACATCTGTTTTGTCGACGCTCTAATCTTTTCAGCTTCGAGC
>JBBIRL010000054.1:1467-10703 GCA_037441825.1 Dehalococcoidia bacterium
TACCTACTTCGCAGAGCTCGGTGGTAGGAAAGCCGGCATGGTTTTGGGATATGACTGGGAGGTGAAAGGAAGAGAGAATTGGCAAACCGGATCCTTATTGTTCGAAAAGATGAAAGGTGCTTTTCGGAAGAAACTTCCACTCCTGATGAAATTTGAGAACGTTATCGGAGTAGTGAAAGAAAGAGAATATTACATCAGCAATATTGCTGTATATCCGGAATATAGGGCTGCGGGAATTGGGACGAGGCTGATTTTTGTAGCGGAGGAGGAGGCAAAGAAGAGTGGCGCGAAAAGTGTGGCATTGGATGTCGAGGTAGAGAATACCGGTGCCTCCAGACTTTATCAGAGGCTTGGATATTCGGTAGCTAACGAATCCACGGTGCGATTGCGAGGGGGACAGTACTTCAGTTTTTACAGGATGTGTAAAGAGTTGAGATAAGAATGACATTGGTCCCTTCAGCGCGGAAATGCCTGCAGTCCAGCGGCTGCACGATTTTATCGCCGAGAGTGGATATGAGCTAGCGGGAAATCATGAGGAAGAATATCTCACAACGCCCAAGGCAAAAGTTCAGAAGACCTTGATTCGATACCCGATCAGAAAAAGTAAAAAATCCCCTTTGGACGGCTTTAGTCAAAGCCATAAGCCGCCCAAAGGGGTTGCAGCTTAACTACTCAGTCTTATTATTTACGTTGAATAATCAGAGAAAGCCCGTAAAGGGTACCGCCACCAAAGATGCCGAATAAGAAGCCCTGAAGGAACTGGGCGAATCTGTAAGACCCAGACATCCCTTCCAAGCCTACGGCAGCCAGAATGCCCCAGAGCAGGCCGACGATGGCTACAGCTATTGCACCATAGGTGAGCAGCTTTACAGACGTGAACGCCAGGTTGACTTTTACCTCTTTTTCCTCTTTATCTGCCATTGTAAGTCCTCCTTCCTGGCTCTAGACTTTAATTGAGAGAAGCCCAAAAGTCAAGCCTACCTAATATATTGCTCGCTAAGGATAACCTTAAGTAGTTGTCTTGCATTAGATTTTGTGGTATTATAATCGTAAGCATTAGCTATAGGAGAGTATTAACAGGAGGAAATATCGGATGTACGACTTCGAGTTCGAAGAAACAGCCATGGGCACGTGGGCGATGCTTCGCCAGACCTGGATTGCGGTGAACAAGGCAGCGGAGGTCAAACTCGCCAAGGTAGGATTGACACCTGAGAAGGCTGCTGTCCTGTGGGCTTGCAGGGACTATACCGGGACGTTAACTCCCGCTGAGATAGCCCGCCTGGTCTTCAGGGAAAACCAAACCATTGCGGGATTACTCAACAGGATGGAGAAAGAGGGCCTTGTTACCAGAGTACCGAAGCGTAAGGGGCATCCCTTTACGGAAGTTAAGATAACATCTAAGGGTGAGAAACTTACCGGCCCCGGAGTCGAGATATATAAAGGTTTGATTAAAGGGCTCGTGTCAGGTATGCCAGTAGATGAGCAGAAACAGCTTCAGAAGTTGCTTCGAGTGCTGCGGCAGAAGATGCTCGATGACCTGCACATGGAGTTGGATATACCGCCGAAGGCTTTTCCACTTGGAAAGCCAATCCGCGTTAAGTGGTAAACAATAAGTAAGAAAGAACGAGAAAGAGGCTGGGTATGTTCGATAGGAGTGTACCTAGCCTTTCTCTATTTGTATCAATCGTAGTGTGGGTTTCCGGCTACCACCCATCCCGCAGATGTGTCTTTGCGAGTCCGCCTATGGTGGACGAAGCAATCTCAACGTACTCCTTCATACCAACGAATGCGAGGATATTGCTTCGTCATCCTTCCTTAAAGAAGGACTCCTCGCAACGACAAAGTAGTCTCCACCGCAGTAAACAATCGCTCCTTTGCAAGCGTGATAGGGTGCGTATAGTGTGCTATACTATTAAACTTAGAATGTTTTGGGTTGGGTGGGGGATTTGTGGTTAGCGCGGATTTCTCCAAGTGGAGGTGATTTTTGGCGCCGAGGTTGAGGATAACTATCCGTGAGATGGAGATAGACGATATTGCCTCTGTCTATCATCTGGGGGAGCAGCTTTTCACCAGCGAGGAATTTCCTATTCTCTATCGTACCTGGGACCCTTATGAGGTAACAGAGTATTTTGGCTCAGACCCTGAATACTGCCTGGTGGCTGAGGCAAAGGGGGTAATAGTCGGCTTTCTGCTGGCCACAACGATAGAGAAAGAAGGCACTGCGTGGAAGAAGTACGGGTATCTGGCATGGATAGGTGTTGACGAAGCTTTCCAGCGTAACCGCCTCGCGCGCCGTCTTTACAAGGACCTGGAGAAAAGGCTGGGAGAGAATGGTGTGAGGATGGTTATAGCCGATACCGATGGCGATAACGAAGCGGCTATCGCCTTTTTCCAGAGTGTAGGCTTCTCCACCCGCGCTCAACACTTGTGGCTGTCAAAGACTCTTCACAGAAAAGCCAAGAAGGCTGTCAAGCCGGAGACCCAGTTTGTCACTGAGACGGAAGCATTGGAAGCTGGCAGGCTATAGCGAATGCCGGGTTTCTGAAGGAAGCGAATAATGGAAACTACTAATATATCGATGGATGTGCAGCCGGAGAGGTTGAAGAACCTCCTCAGGGCTCTTGTTGATATCTACAGCCCCTCGGGGAAAGAAGAGGGGATAGTTGAGTATGTGGAAGATTATTTGAAGAAGAAAGGTCTGGACGTAATCAGACAGAAGGTTGACGATAACCGTTTCAACCTGGTGGTTTTACCGGAGAATGAAGAAGAGGTGGACCTCTGCTTTGTAGGGCACCTGGACACAGTCACCGCCCATGACCTGGATAACTATGGCTTCAGCGAGGAAGGCGATACTGTTTCCGGCCTGGGGGCTTCAGATATGAAAGCGGGCTGCGCTGCTATGATTGAAGCATTCACTGTCCTTGCGGAAAGGGGAGGCGTTTTACCTCCCGTGAGCCTCGCCCTGGTGGTGGGTGAGGAGGAGGAAAGTGATGGCGCAAAAACACTGATGCGGGAATACAGCTTTCCCTGGGCAGTAGTGGGCGAGCCGACCAACATGGTACCATGCCTGGGGCATTATGGTTATCTGGAAGTGCTTCTGCGTACCAAGGGGAAAAGAGCCCATTCCTCTATGCCGGAACTCGGCCAGAATGCCATTGAAACCATGCTGAAGCTCTTGTTGAAGGTTACAGAGTATATCACCTCTATGCCCAAGGGGGTGGTTTACAACATCAGGCAGCTTTCAGGTTTTCCAGGCGGGTTTGTGGTTCCCGATACCTGTGAGGCCTGGCTTGACCTGCATCTTCAACCGGACTCCAGAGTGGATGTACTTAAGGCGGAGCTGGAACAGTTGGTGGAGGCGGTAGATGAGAGCTCTGGCATGGACGCCTATATCAGATTCGAGAGTACGCAGTCAGGTTACAGAATTTCACCAAAGAGGCCACTGGTCAAGAAGTTGAAAGAGGTATACAAGAAGCTGTCTCTGCCGTGGGAGCCCCAGGACTTCAGAAGCCATTCCGATGGGAATGTGCTCTGGGCTGCGGGGGTAGACCCTATTATACTGGGGCCGGGACGTCTGGAGACAGCTCACACTGCGGAGGAATCGGTGGACTTTCGCCAGGTAATGCAGGCATCCCAGCTCTACCTGAATTGTGCCCTTTTTGTCAAAGCTCCTTTGACCAGAAAAACTCAAAAGTAGCTGTTTACCCTTTATCTACCGCGGCTGACAAGTAGTACCGGCTTGTGAGGTTTCTGATGAAATCAAGGAATGGAAGCGACCTGTGGCCATTTTTTGAGCCCCGCACCGTGGCCGTATTCGGCTCGCTAAAAGATGGGATGGGGCATGGCTACTGGGCTATGAGGAACATGATAGACTTCGGCTTTACCGGTAAGCTTTACCCTGTCAACCCTGCATACAGTGAAGTTCTGGGGATGAAAGCCTTTCCAACTGTGAATGATATACCTGACCCTGTTGATTTAGCTCTTGTGATTACGCCTCCCTCCACAGTGCCGGCTATCATAGAGCAATGTGCGCAAAAGGATGTGAAGGCTGCGGTCATTGTTTCCGAGAATTTCGCAGACGCAGGCGGCGAAGGAGCTAAACTTCAACAGCAACTTGTTGACATAACAATACAGAGTGGAATTCGTATTATAGGACCTAATACAGTCGGCGTTTTCAATGCCGCTAACGGCTTCACGACTATTCCTTATCCTTTCGGGTACGATAAGGTCAGAAGGGGAGGGATAGCATATTGCAGCCAGACGGGCATTGTCCTTCCCCAATGTCAACCTATCGGGGATCGAGGCTATCCTATCAGCAAGATGTGTGATGTGGGCAATAAGTGCGATGTCAATGAGGTTGACCTGCTGAATTACCTGGCGGCCGACCCGGAGACGAAGGTGGCTGCCCTGCATATCGAAGATGTGAAGAACGGGCGCGAATTCCTAAATGCGGCTCGAAGCTTTGCAGGCCGCAAGCCACTGATAATTTTTAAACCGGCACGGAGCGAAGCAGGAGCCAGAGCATCCGCATCTCACACCGGCTCTCTGCTGGTAAATGACCTGATCTACGACACCGCTATTCGGCAGGCGGGCGTGATCCGGGTGAATACCTGGCAGGAATTCTGGGACATACCCAAGGTCTTTGCATACCATTCGTTGCCGTCAGGCAATCGGATCGCTATTATCAGCCATAGCGGAGGTGCAGGCGTGGTGGCAGCCGATGTAGCGGTTGAGTCCGGGCTGACGATCTCCAGATATACTGATGCTACCTTGGAGAAATTGGCGAGGCTGTCTCCCAGACTGGCCAAAAATCCCATTGATTTGGGCCCGCCACTATCAATGGTAGATGACCCCTTGTCTCTCCAGGAGGAGGTAATAGCCACAGTCCTTGATGATACCAACGTGGATTGCGCTACTATTATCCTCTACGTTGGCACGATGGCGCCGGCATCATACATTGTGCAGATGTTCGAGCGGCTGATGAAGCGTGTCTCGAAACCCTTAACAGTCTGGTTTTATGGCACGAAGCTGTCTTCAATTGAAGACATATCACGACAATTAGAGGAGCTGGGAGTGCCGACTTATATTGACCAGGAGACTTCGGTAAAGGCGCTCGGCGCGCTTGTGCAGTACTCTGAGTACAAAAGAGGCATTGAGTGAATGACAGCTTGAATGTGGGGCAGCTAATAGCGCTTCTCGTCCCTCTGGTGCTGGTGGAGCTCGGGCTTCTCGGTTTTGCTTTATATGACCTGGTGAAAAGAAAGCATGTCAGGGGCGCCAATAAGTTGCTGTGGGGAATTATCATAGTGGTATTCGGGTTTTTCGGGCCTATTCTCTACTTCGTTTTGGGGCGCGAGGAGGAGTAGTCCCTTTGCCAGCCATCAGTTGCCAGGGCCTCACCAAGCATTACGGCAGCCTTGTCGCTCTGGATAACCTTGCTTTGACCATCGAAGATAAGGTTATCTTCGGCTTTCTGGGCCCCAACGGGGCAGGCAAGACCACAGCCCTCAAGATATTCACCGGCCTGAGCAGGCCGACGAGCGGCAGCGCCTGGGTAGCGGGCGAGGCGGTTGTCTCACATTCGCGCTCTCTTCAAAGCCAGATAGGCTATCTCCCCGAGGAGCCTGCCTTCTACAACTGGATGACGGCGAAGGAATACCTCACTTTTGTGGGGCAACTTTTCGGTTTATCCTCTAGAGACATCAAAAAAAGGTGCGGCGAGCTGCTGGAGTTGGTTGATTTATCCCGCGATGCTTCACGCCGGGTAAGCGGATATTCCAGAGGGATGAGGCAGAGGCTCGGCATCGCGCAAGCTCTGATGAACAAGCCTGCCGTGCTCTTTCTGGACGAGCCCTGCTCTGCGCTCGACCCCCTGGGCAGGGCTGAGGTATTGGACACCCTTGTTCGGCTCAAGGAGCAGGCGACCACCATCTTCATGTCGAGCCATATCCTCGCCGATGTGGAGCGGGTTTGCGACACCGTGGGCATTATAGACAGGGGCAGGCTCGTCGTAGAGTCCGGGGTCGAGGAACTGCGCCAGCGTTTCGCCCATCCTCTCTTCGAAATAGAGTTCGAGGAGGCAGCCACTCCTTTTGTCGGGCTGCTTGAGTCGCTGCCCTGGGTGGAGAAGGTAAATGCCGCAGCAGAGGGCAATCTGTTCAAGCTCCGGGTAAGTGTCCGCGACGTAGCTACGGCAAAGGTGGAGATTCCCAGGATGATAGCCGGGAGCGGCTTCACCCTGCGCCAGTACCAGATGGTGCTGCCCACGCTGGAGGAAGTGTTCATCGAACTTGTGGGAAACAGGAAAGACTAGTGTCGAGCTTTTTCGTTCTATTCAGGAAAGAGTTCAAAGGCCAGCTCAAAACATACCGCTTTCTCATAGTGGTCGCCTTGTTCTTCGTCTTCGGCCTGGGCACTCCTTTGCTGTTGAAATATCTTCATGCGCTCGTGCCTGCTGAGAATGTCGCTATAGGTATCCCTGAGTTCACGGCTGTAGATGCGGTTCAATCGTACATCAGCAGCCTGGGGCAGTTGGGATTGGTAGCGGCGATACTGGTGGCTATGGGCTCGGTAG
The DNA here is from genome assembly GCA_037441825.1 of Dehalococcoidia bacterium. Taxonomy (GTDB): domain Bacteria; phylum Chloroflexota; class Dehalococcoidia; order SZUA-161; family SZUA-161; genus JACWAE01. The sequence goes on from JBBIRL010000054.1 coordinate 8,042, forward strand.
CCAGCGAGAGGGAGTCGGGCACGGCTGCCATGACGCTGAGCAAGCCGGTAGGCTGCGGCAGCTTTATCGTGGCCAAACTGGCTGCCCTGGCGGTGACCTTCGGCGTAGCCATAGCGGTGGGAGCTGCGGGCTGCTACCTGTACACCGTGGTGCTCTTCGGAAACCCGGGAGGGTTCGACTTCTTCATAGCCACCCTGTTAGGAGCGCTCTACCTGCTGTTCTGTCTCGCGGTGACTGTAATGTATAGTGGGTTTGTCAGAACCCCGATAGTGGCAGGAGGACTGTCTCTGGTGACTCTGGCCGTCATAGCGGGGACTGCCGGGCTGCCGGGGATGAAGCACTACAGCCCGGGCGCTCTGCTGGACTGGGCGGATAATATAGCTTCGGCGGGCGGCCCGAATTCCTGGTGGGTGCTCGTAGTCAGTGTGGCTCTGATAATCATAACAACTGTAATCGGCTGGCAGGTCTTTAAGAGGAAAGAGCTATAGGTGCAGGCCAACGTGTCTACCCTTTTCAACCCCCTCTGAATTCCTCGTCCAGGTGCTGCAGCACCTGAAGTGTCTCCGCTGTACTGTCCAGGAAGTTATCGGTAAGCGCCTCTTGCAGCTCATGGCCGCACTCGGGGCATTTGTAGACATCATTATCCGGCTGGTCAGGCAGGATGTGCATCCGGTAATAGAAGGTTCTCTGGCACCGGCTGCAGTACAGTGCTCCGCATCTGAATTTTGCCTCGTCTGGCATTCAGTCACCTTCTTTTTTCGAGCCGGAACTGCTCAAAAGAAGCCTACTATAAGAATTATATCACTTAGAACATGTGCAGGTCGCTGTCTACCATTAAGGTCTGCCCTCTGACAAAATCCGATGTTCTTTATCCCAAGAGACCCCATATCGTTCGAGGACCAGAGAGGATATTTCTGACCAGCTTCTACCGATTTTCCTTTGCTCTTTTATGAAGCTAATAAAGTCAGGCGCAGAAACATGTTTCTGCAGCCAGTCGGTCGAAGATTCTCCTGGGATTTCTGAAATTCCTCTGCCTTCCTTCTGGGCTATATCCCTCAGCTTCTAATAAATTCCCTCTTCTAATTTGAATGTCACCACTACTTTTGCCATAAATGCATGGTATTACAGACTATTACGGCTTTCAACCACCTGGAAGGTGAATGCAACGACGAATCTCTCTGGCTTCATCCTCTTCTCCAAATCAACGGCTCAGGGAGCTTTCACAGTTAAATCCTGGACGGATGTCCTGAATTGCCTGTGGAATAAGGTGCATAGATGTGGTTATAATAAGCTACAAGGAGGAGGTAAATTTGCGTATCGTTCGCTTTGCTGCTCAAGGCAAAATCAAGTATGGGATATTAGAGGGCAATAATATTATACGGTGCTTTCGAGGCAGCCCGTTTGCCGGATTTAAGGGTTTGGTCAGTTCCTTCAAGTTCGAGGGGAGCACCTGTAGGCTGGATGAGGTTAGGCTGCTTGCTCCCTGTCTTCCTTCGAAGATAGTGGCCTTAGGGCTAAACTATCGTCGCCATGCTGAGGAGACCAAAATGGCTCTACCCTCGGTGCCGCTCATCTTTCTTAAACCATCTACGGCAGTCATAGGTCCTGACGATGAAATAGTCTTGCCCCGCGGTTCGGGTAGAGTTGACTATGAAGGCGAGCTGGGCATCGTTATCGGCAGGAAGACCAAGGATGTACCAAGGGATAGGGTCAAAGGTTACATTCTGGGATACACTTGTGTTAATGATGTCACGGAGCGCCATATCCAGAAAGCGGATGGCCAGTGGACGAGGGCCAAGGGTTATGACACCTTTGCCCCCATAGGCCCCTGGATTGAGACTGACGTAGACCCGAATGACCTGAAGCTCGAGACCTCCCTGAACGGAGAGATTCGGCAGTCTTCGCGCACCAGCGACCTTATCTTCGGAGTGGCAGAGGTGGTGAGTTTCATCTCAGGCGTCATGACTCTGCTGCCGGGCGATATTATCGCCACGGGCACCCCCTCGGGTATTGGCCGGATGAGTCCGGGCGATGTGGTCGAGGTCAGCATAGAGGGGATTGGGACGTTGAGAAATTCCGTGGTGGCTCAAAGGTAGCCAGGGAGGATAGGCCATGGCGAAGCCTGCATACTTAGTTGTTTTCATCACCACCTCAAGCTATGAAGAAGCTCGCAAGATAGCTGGTACACTTGTTGACCGGAAGAAGGCGGCCTGTGTAAATATAGTGCCCAAAGTGAACTCGTTGTTCAGGTGGAAGGGCAAAATCGAGGAAGCCGAGGAAAGCCTCATGGTGGTCAAGACCAGGGCGGAGCTTTTCCCCGATGTTGTCAGCCTGGTCAAATCCGTTCATAGCTACGAAGTGCCTGAGATAATCGCTCTGCCCATTGTTGAGGGGAATCCCGATTATCTGGAATGGCTGAAAAAGGAGACGGGAGGGATATGAAACGAAGGGTAAAGATTACAGTGGGCAAGCTTGAGCTGGTAGCCGGGCTCAATGAGACTAAGACGGCTAGCAAGATCTTCGAGACGCTTCCTATTACTTCTACGGTTGATACCTGGGGCGATGAGATATATTTCACTATTCCTGTGACGGCAGGGCCGGAGGATGCCAGGGAGGTGGTGAACCTTGGTGATATCGCCTATTGGCCTCCGGGGAAAGCGAT
>JBBIRL010000055.1:0-10646 GCA_037441825.1 Dehalococcoidia bacterium
GGCGCGTCCTGACTGGATTCTCAGCTCACCGGAGGCCCTCTCCGAGAAACAAGTCAAGCTGCGACAGACAATAAGCACCCTTGACGAGGGACTGAAAAACCACTTCAGCTTCGAAGAAAGGCTGTTTCCGCCCTTATTCGGTGAGTTGCTTATGCAGGCGCTTGTACTCGAACATAAGGGGATAAAGAAACAAATAGACGAAGCCGAATCGTTAGTAGCCAATACCAAGCTGGAAGGATTGAGTCAGAAGGATCTGCTGTCCCAGAAAGCCCAAATACAACGGAAGATCGAAGGGATCCTCCAGGTTGTGGAGGAGCACGCCGGCAGGGAAGAAACCATCCTGAAGATGTTGAAAAAAGCACTGGAAGCCAAAAAGTAATTTCAGGGATATCCGTCCATTGCACAGGCTGTCGCTGCATTGGTTATTATAGTGATGGAAGTTATCATCCATTGGAGTTTCAACTGTGAGAATTGATAATAAAGACCCAAATAAGATATACAAAAATTTGGGGGATTGGCTGTTCAACTATGGGCACAGCTACTTTATATTGAGTTTAGCAATAGGCTATTATTATTACCTCATTAGCACAACCGACATAAACGACTACAAATAGTGTGACAATCTCATCCCCGGTCAATTCAATACTCGCCTAGTTCAAAATAATGCCTGCCGATTCATGACCTGATTATCTTGCTTCCTCCCATTTTGTAGTATAATAGAGTTTAATGCGATTTTTTAGGGTTTGAAAGCGTTCGGCGGTCAGATCGCCGTCGTCCGTGATACAGACAAAAACGTGGCAAAAGAGCAAGCAAGTAATAGTGATATAACAGCCGAACGGGTTGGCATCAACTCACTGCCCAGACGACAGGTACTCATTACACTGGCCGGCGTGCTGCTGGCTATGTTCCTGAGCTCGCTGGACCAGACAGTTGTGGGCACTGCCATGCCCCGCATTATCACCGACCTCGGCGGATTCACCCAATACACCTGGGTAACCACAGCCTACATTATCACTTCCACCATTGCGATCCCCATCACCGGCAAGCTGACCGATATGTACGGGCGCAAGTGGTTCTATGTTGTCGGATTAGCAATCTTCATAGCGGGTTCCCTGCTCTGCGGCCTCAGCCATACGATGACGGACCTCATCTTCTTCCGGGGTTTTCAGGGTATAGGCGCAGGGATAATGATGGCCAATGCTTTCACCGTTATCGGCGACATTTTCCCGCCCGCAGAACGAGGAAAATATCAAGGGCTTATGGCTAGCACGTTCGGGCTGGCGACCGTTATCGGGCCAACGCTAGGCGGATTCGTAACCGATAAACTCTCCTGGCATTGGGTCTTCTTCATCAATATCCCTCTGGGAGTCCTGATTGTCGTCCTGTTCATATTCTTCTTCCCCCATCTCAAACCCGACAATCTCAAACATAGAATTGACTATCTGGGCATAACCGCACTAATACTCGCTGTAGTGCCAATGTTGCTGGCCCTGACCTGGGGCGGCATTGAGTATCCCTGGGTTTCCGCCCAAATCATCGGCATGCTCGTTTTCTCAGCACTTATGATTCCTCTTTTCATAGTGATCGAGGGTCGAGCCAAGGAACCTATTATCCCCTTGTCGCTCTTTAAGAACCGGATCGTAACTGTTTCAGTATTCATCGTTTTCGTCACAGGTTTCGGTATGTACGGCGGCATCATCTTCGTACCTCTTTTCTTTCAAGGGGTGCTAGGGCAATCAGCCACCAACAGCGGCACCTTTCTCACTCCTATGATGCTGGGCTTGGTAGCAGGTTCCATTATCTCAGGGCAGTTGCTGTCGCGCGCAGGGGGACACTACCGGATTCTGGGTCTGGTAGGGTTAGTAATCACGGCCCTGGGTATGTTCATGCTCTCCAGAATGTCGGCGGAGACCAGCAATGCGAGGGCTATAACAAACATAGTAATAACGGGTTTCGGGCTGGGCATTACCATGCCCCTCTATGTTTTAGCGGTTCAGAATGCAGTCCCTTACTCTGCCCTGGGGGCAGCTACCTCTGCAACTGCATTCTTTCGCTCTATCGGCGGTGCCTTCGGACTGACTATCTTTGGCTCTGTAATGAATAACCGTTTTGCCTCCGAATTTTTGGCGGGACTTTCTGCTCAAGCAAAAGCGGTCATTCCACCTGCGCAATTAGACCTCCTGGTGCACAACCCGCAAGCATTGTTCAGCATCAATGCAACCGACCAATTAAAAAGTACCTTCGAGCAAGCAGGGCCGCAGGGAGCGGCGCTATTTGAACAGGTATTCAATACGCTCAAGTCGGCTCTTAATTCCGGCATAACAGAGGTCTTTTTTATATCTCTTATCCTGGTTGCCGTCGGCTGGGTGGCCAACCTCTTCCTTAAGGAGATCCCTCTGCGCAAGCACTACGGCGGCGGAGGGGAAGGCAGCTAGGCTTCCATCGGCAGAGCTCATTTCTTCTTTTGTGAACGCCGCCATTGGACGTAGAGCGTGGTGCCCTCATCCAATGAGACCTTGGGCTGCCACCCCAGTTCGTCTCTGGCCTTAGTACCATCGAGGTATATACCCTTATTGACAAACTTAAGCCCCGAGCGAGTCAGATACGGCATATCCTTGACGTGCCGCATCCTGGACCATTCCTCCATGAGCGCACACCATGCGTAGGCCACAGAGTAGGGCATAGTAACCTGGACCCTTGGCCCGCCCATGGCTTTCACCATAGAAGCAGCGAACTTTCGCAGCGGTATTGCATCCGGGGGAGCTACATTATAGACCTCGCCTATAGCCCGCTCGCTTGTAGCTACTAAAATGGCAAAATCAGCAGCATCGGAGGCATATACAATGCTGTACTTAGGATTCGACTTACCGGGCCACATTATAAGGGGCAGCGATACATGACGATAAACACGGTCGGCAAGCAGTCTGTCCCGCGGGCCGTAGACTGCTGCTATCCTTATCATCGAGACCTGGATTCTGCCTTTCTTGTGGTACTCTAAGGCCACATTCTCGGCCTGCAGCTTGGCGAAATCGTAGTAGGCATCCCGACAGAAGGTTACATCGCAGGGGGTGGACTCACAAACCGGGGTATCGCCTTCGCAAAGCTTGCCATGAACGCTGCCTGTGCTGACATGCAGGAAACGGGGGACCCCCGTCTCAACGCTGGCCCTGAGCATATTATCGGTACCCTTTATGATTGAGGACTCAAACCATTTCCACGCTCCCCAACCGGGCGTAACCCTGGCCGCAGCATGATAGACGACATCAACACCTTTAACAGCGGGGAGCAGGCTTTCATAGTCCTCAACGTCACCGAATATAATCTGCGCCCCTGTGGTTTTCAGATGGGTAATATTAGAGGTTTTGCGAGCCAGGGCGCGCACTTCGTGACCCTGCGCCAGCAGGCGCTCCACGAGGTGGCTCCCCAGAAATCCCGTGCCTCCGGTAACTAAAGTTTTCATCACATCGCTTCTCTAAGAACTCGCCCGCTGCCCGCATTCACGTTAGCAGGTGGGCTGTAGCTTACACAAGGAGAGAAACTACCCTCAATCAAGCCATTCGAAGAGGAGGTTTCGAACTTCGAAGGTTTCTATATTTTCCCCTTGGTGCTGGGGACATCGCTGCCTACCCGCTCATCTATCCTGGTAGCTTCATCCAGGGAACGCCCCAGAGCCTTGAACAGCGCCTCCACCCTGTGATGGTCATTGCCCCTGGTGAGAAGCCTGGCATGGAGGTTGATTTTAGCTTCTGTGGCGAAGGTCTGCAGGAAATGCCGGATGAGGTCAGTGTCCAGGCCGCTTATATCCCTGCCCTCCAGGACTGCCTCGACAACGGCATAGGGTCTGCCGCTGATATCAACCGCTACCAGAGACAGCGCTTCGTCCATAGGGACTATAGCGTGTCCCATCCTGAATATGCCCCGGCGGTCGCCCAGCGCCTTGTCGAGCGCCTGTCCCAGACAGATAGCAACATCTTCAAGGATATGATGATGCCCTACCTTGAGGTCTCCTTTCGCCTCGACTGTTATGTCGAATAAGCCATGCCGTGCTATCTGCTCTATGAGGTGGTCTAGCATTCCTATCCCGGTGTTAGCCTGGCACTTGCCCCTCCCGTCGAGCGCAAGCTCCACCTTGACCTTGGTCTCGGCTGTCTCGCGGCTGACTGCGGCTTGTCTTTTCTTGGCAGCCTTAGGGGACTGAGCGGGCTTAGCGGTTTTAGCGGCCATCTTATCCTCCTTTGTAATTTGCCAGTGCTTCTATCAGAGCATCGGTGTGCTCCGGCTTGCCCACACTTATACGCAACATGTTCCTGAGCGAAGGTGTAGCGAAGTATCTCACAAAGATGCCCTTGTTATCAAGTCCCTGCTTTATCTCCCGGGCATTGCCTTTAACTACCCGGCAAAGGACGAAATTAGCCTGAGATGGCAAGGGGCTGAGCACCCCTTGCTTTTTCAGTTTGTCCGAGAGCCGCTTCCTCTCAACGATGATTGCCTTGACTTTGGTCTGAAGATAGTCCTTATCCGCCAGCGACTCCTTCACCGCAATCATCGCCGCCGCATTTACATTATAGGGCATTTTTATTCTGCGGATAAGCTCGGCGATATTGGCGGAGAAGATGCCATAGCCTGCCCTGAGACCTCCCAGACCTGCCCACTTGCTGAACGAGCGCAGAACCACCAGATTTGAGTACTCGGGAACAAGCGGCGCAACGGTCTGGCCGCAGAACTCATAATATGCCTCGTCTACAACCACAACCGCGCTGGTCTCGACCAGCTTCAGTATGTCGCTCTGAGAAGTGGCGTTGCCCGAAGGATTATTAGGGGAAGCGATGAATATCACCTTTGTGCGCTTGTCTATGGCCGATTTCACACCCTTGATGTCCACCTCGTAAGTATCGCTGCGGGGCACGGTGACTGTCCGGCCCCCACAGACCGCCGTACTGAAAGGATACATCCCGAAGGTGGGTACAGAGTTAATCATTTTATCACCGGGTTCAAGGAAGAGCCGCAGAACCAGGTCTATGAGCTCATCGCTGCCGCTGCCGGCCACGATATGCTTCCCGCTGACGCCCACATATTCCTCTAAAGGCCCCATTATCTCACGATGCAGAGGGTCGGGATAAATATGATAGAAGCGGTATTTTGCCAGAGCGCGGCGCACGCGCGGCGAGCAGCCGTAGGGATTTTCGTTTCCATCAAGCTTTATCAGCCTGTCGACAGGGACTCCACAGCGCTCGCTGAGCACTTCAAGCGGCACTATAGGCTCATAGGGCTCAATGTCTGCGAGAATGCCCCTAATGAGCTTCTCAACGCCTCTGGCGGCATCCCGGGTCATTTCCTGGGCCCTCACTTTCCCAACTGTTCCAATCTCTTCTCGACCGACACGGCATGGGCAATCAATCCTTCAGCCCGGGCAATAGTTGCTGATGCCGGGCCGAGCGAACGTAAATCCTTGTCGCTCAGGTCAATCAGTATGGATACCTTGAGGAAGTCCAGCACGCTGAGTGGCGAGCTGAAGCGGGCGGTTCTACCGGTGGGCATAACGTGGCTCGGGCCCGCCGTATAATCGCCGATAGCTTCCGGAGCACCGATGAAGATACCGCCGGCATGACGAATGCGGTCAAGATAAGAACGGGCATCTTTTACCATGAGACATAGATGCTCGGGAGCATAGAGATTCACCAGTTGTATAGCCTCGTCCATGTTGGTCACTACGACTATAGCGCCATTTTGCTCCAGAGATTGCTTCGCAATGATGCGCCGCTCCAGTTTGGCAAGCTGACGCTTGATTTCCTCACTGACCTCATCAGCCAGGCGGGCCGAGGTTGTGATGAGGATGGCGGTGGCCATTTCGTCGTGCTCTGCCTGAGCCAGAAGGTCGGCGGCGCAGAAAACGGGGTTTGCCGAATCATCGGCTATGATAACGGTCTCAGTGGGACCATGCAGCCCGTCTATAGCCACAGTGCCGTAGACCTGCTTTTTAGCCAGGGTGACGAAGATATTGCCCGGCCCGCAAATCTTGTCCACCCTGGGGATAGACTTGGTGCCGTAAGCTAAAGCAGCGATAGCCTGAGCGCCCCCGACCTTGAACACGCGGCTCACCTTCGCTATGTCCGCCGCAACCAGCGTGGGCGCCGGGACTGTGCCATCAGGGGCTGGCGGGGTGGCGATGATTACCTCGGGGACTCCAGCTACCTTAGCCGGGATCACTGTCATAAGCACAGTTGAGGGGTAATACGCCCTGCCTCCAGGGATATAGACCCCCACCCTCTCCAGGGCGCTCACGATGAAACCCAGCCCTCCCTCAACAAAGTCCAACCCCAGCTTCTGCTTCTGAGTCAGGTGGAAGGAATGCACCCTCTCGGCAGCCAGTTGGAGAGCGCTGACTAGCTCCTTGTCCACCTTTTTATAGGACTCAGCGATCTCTCTTTTAGTCACCTCAAGCTGAGCCAAGCCCATGCCGTCGATTTTTCTGCCGAAATCTAAGAGGGCCTGGTCTCCCCTGCTGCGCACCTCGCTGAGGATTCGCCGCACCGCCTCATCAGGCGTAATATCCTCATCGAAGATCTCCCTTATCCTCTGCTTGACGCCGGGCAAGGCCTCGGCGAACTCCGCAGTAGAGTGCCCCAGCAGCAGAGATTTGGCAGCTCCCATGTCTCGGATTATCTTCATCCCAGATACTCCTTGGCCGCTTTCACAGAATTTACTATAGACTGCTCGCGAAATGTCTGAAGCTGCTCACGGGGAACCATCTTCAGAACCTGCTCGCGCCTTTCCTCGAAAGAAGCGAAAAATGACTCCCGTTCCTCAGGAGATATCTGTCGCACCCAGATAAGGTACTTTTCAGCGAAGTGGTGAAAGTCCTCCCAGTTAGCTTTTCGGGTGGTAATGGTTAAGACGAACTCGCTCCACCTTTTCAAGTTGGAGGCGTCGATAAAGCTGACGGCTACACCGTCAGCCGAGCCATTCAGCTCAATGCGAATCTCTGCCATATTCTTACTGTTGAGCCTTTCCGAGCGGTCGATCTCGAATTGAAGCACCCGGTCCAGAAGATTAGCTATCGGGTTGCCTCCCACAGACGACGACTTGCCAAAAAAAGGGCGATAAATCCGGTATATCCAGGCCTCATCTGTGACCAGATGCGAAAGGTAACCGGCAACAAATGCTTTCGTCGCAGGGCTCAAATCAGTGTTCTCGATAAGCTCAGGATGTGCTCGAAACATATGCTTTATCCCGCTCCTCCCCTCCTCGCTCTCCAGAGGGAGGAAATGAGTCTCCTCTCGGCCAGCACCGACGAAAAATCGTATGTCCGGCGCCGTAGAGCCGAGGTAGTAACTACCCTTGTTGCCATCAACGACCGGATGGTGCAACCGCTCTATCGCTTCCTCTGCGATACCCAGATGCAAACAGATCGGAGGCAAAAGGCTCCTTTCTCAACAAACGCAGCCAGCCTCTACACCTCTCTTCATAGTTTCAAGGAGATAGGCTATCCTGTCTTTTTTTTCAGGCCATCTTATAGCTTCAGTGTTCCCGATAAGACACGCCGACGACTCAAACAGAGTATCTATAATTTTAAGATTGTGCCTGGCGATAGTTGAGCCGGTCTCAGTGTTCTCGATGAGGACATCGGCGTCCTCGGGCAGAAATGCTTCGCTCGCCCCCCAGGTAGGGATAAGCTTATACGGCGCCAGATGGTTGTCATGAGCATACTTATCGGCGATATTAACATACTCCGAAGCCACCCGCAGCACCGAGTCCCCTTTCATTTTCTTTAAATCGTCCGTGCTTGAAACCTGCAAATCCTTACTGACTACAGCGACAATCTTCACCTTGCCAAAGCCCAGGACAAGCACTTCATCAACCGGACTTGAAGGGAATCGATAAAGATGGTCTCTGAGCCAATCCGTGCCCGTAATGGCCAGGTCGAAATTACCGTTGGCTACCTGAAGAGGCATATCCTGAGGTCTGATCACCTTGACCGTCACCCCCTCGAGGTCAATCTGGGGCCTGCTGCTGGCCTTGCCTGCATTATAACCCTCTATTTTGAGGCCAGTTTTGTCCAGGAAAGCCACAGCATGACGCTGCTGGTGGCCGTCTGGCAGCGCCAGAGAAACCGAAGACCCTCTCCTGGCTGCATGCTGCGCTTCAAAGCTAGCATCAATGGCAGGAGGTTCCTTGACATAAGATCTCACGGCTTCCCCTGTTGAGAGCGAGGCCAAAAGGCGGCTCAAGTTTTTTCTCTCCAGACTATCCCTGTTGGCAACCAGGTAAGCGCTGCTTTCCAGAATCGGAGCTACCGGAACCAGGCCCTGCTCCTTAAGTTTTTTTGACGAAGTCTCAGCTATTATCGCCAGCTCCGCATTCTCCGGCGGGTAAACCCCGGCCGACCCCCAAACGGGGAATATCTGGAATCTCCTCAGCCGCTGCTTCAAGGCAAAGACCTCGGCCAAGTTCGGGTATTCGCTGACGATACGCAGGCTATTGTTATGGTTTTTCCATGCCTCCGGTGAGGAGTATCCCGACGACCTGGCAGCCACGGCGTAAAGGTTTCGCCTCCCATAGCCTAAATCTCGAACCTTAACCACAGCCTCGCTGTGGTACTTAGCTAAAAGCTCCTCCACCCAGTCAAGACGGCAGATGCCCAGGTCATAGTTACCTATAGCCACCTGGATGGCGATGTCCTTTTCATGAAACACCTTTAGAAAAAGGCCAAAGTCCCCCGAACACTGCGGCCTGTAGGAGCGGGAACCATCACAGTAATCGCTGACGGTAAAACCCGCTTCCTTCAGCAATTCCGCTGTGTCGTCTTGAAGTTGACCCTTGGGCAAGGCAAGCTTTACTTGCACCTCGCCTCCTCAAGAAGCTTCAGTAGCTCGGCAGGGGAGGACTTGCGCCGCTTTTTGCCGCTCGACTGGTCGAGCAACTCGATCCCTTCCCCACCGCGCATATTGACTATCCAGCGAAAATCAGCGGTCTTCCTGTAACCCAGGTCGAACTCAGCAATATAACCCGCGTCACGCAATTTCCGGGCTAATGCCAAGGAGGGCTTGAGCCATGCGGCGTCCCTCGCCCTGAGCAAAACCCTCTCTCGAGGCGGCACTTCTTTGAGCAGGCCCATGAGCTCGTCAATATACAGGGCGAAGCCCGAGGCACAGATATTCTTGCCCCCCACCAGAGGGATTAGCTCGTCGTATCGACCCCCTCCACCCAGCCTGCGTCCTGAGCTGTAGAACCCGAAAATAATGCCGGTATAATACTCGAAGCCCCTCCCCGAGGCAAAATCTATCTGGTAGCTGAACCCTGAACCGGTCAGCAGGTTGGCAATCCTGGCAAGCTCATTCAGGCTGGGTTCAAGAGCAGGCAAAGACGGGCAGAAAACGCCCCGCAGGTTTTCCACAAAGCCAGGGGAGTTACCCTTCAGGCCGAATAGGAGCTGTAAGTTCTTCCCCAGCTCAGGGTTTCCGCCCTTCAGGTCACTCAGCACGCCCGGATTTCCCGAGAAGACCTGGTCCAGCACATCGGCCTCTTTCTCACCGCTCAACCCCAGTCCCTCGAGGAAAGTCTTGATTAAACCGGCATGGGCCAGGCGAAGCTCCACTGGCTCTATCCCCAGCTTCGTAATGGCTTCCAGCGCCAGCGAGATGAGCTCGACATCCCCCTCTGCCTTGCTCCCGCCGATTAGCTCAGCGCCGCACTGCCACCGCTCCCTCGCATCCTTACCCGTGCCCTCGAAGGCGAACATGTTCTCGACATAGCAGAACCTGGCTATAGGGATATTCTCGAAGTTCTCTACATAAAGTCTGGCTGCGGGGATGGTCCCATCGGGCCTAAGCACCACCCGCTCCCCACTCCAGCCGTCCCAGTCCAGAAAGGAATAAACCCGCCCCAGCATGTCGGGAGAGAGCGTCCCCGCAGAAGTGAAGAGATGCAGGTATTCCAGGACAGGCGTCCTGATCTCCTGATAGCCCCAACCCAGGCAGCAATCCCGGAACTGCGCCTCTATGCGGCGGAATTTCGCCATATCCTGGGGCAATAAATCACGCGTGCCCTTGCACCTCGGCACCTTCATCCTTTATCACCTCGGTTTAACTGGCACTATTCTACACTTATTGATGGGGCGGTTCAACGGGATTGGCAAAAAATGGCGAGATTCCAGCTCCTCTACTGTCCCTTTGCAAAAATAGATGTCTTAGGCGAAATGCCTTGACGAAAAAGGCTGCAGCGGCATGCTCAAACAAATTGACTCACGACGTAGGTTGACTTATACTCTCTCCAGATAACAGTCGCTGTGCAACTCACCATTGTGTCTTAAGCAATAAAAATGCAGTCTAATTACTAGTTGGGAACAGCAAGAAAGACAAAATATGGCAATGGTTACTACTCGGATACTCGATCAAACAAAGCTTGATGTGTGCGAGAAGACACGCACGAACATCTTCAATTGGCGCGGCCAGTTTACGCCACAGTTCATTGAGTACCTGCTTGATGTATATGGTGTAACCACAGATCTCGTTCTCGACCCATTCTGTGGAAGCGGGACAGTGCTCTTTGAATCAGCCCGAAAAAACATCAAGGCGGCTGGGTGCGAAATCAATCCAGCTGCGTACGCGATGGCGAAGTTCATTACACTAAGCAGCCTTCCCCTCCAA
>JBBIRL010000056.1:0-224 GCA_037441825.1 Dehalococcoidia bacterium
CTTGACACTAGTCAATCACCTCGTGACACTTCTTGCATACTCGAACCTTGGTCTTGTCCTCCAAAACTTGAAACCCGACACGGGTTGGCTTATTACACTTAGAGCACATAAGCATAACATCGGAGACATGGATCGGCGCTTCGCGCTCAATTATACCCGCCTGCCTTACGTTTGCCCTGGCTTTCATATGGCGCTTGACCATATTCACCCCTTCCACCACAAGC
>JBBIRL010000056.1:234-10532 GCA_037441825.1 Dehalococcoidia bacterium
AGGATAGTAACGACGGACCTTTCCCTTTTTCCCCTGGTCATCGCCTGTGATCACCAGCACCTCATCGTCTCTGCGAATTTTCATCACAACACCTCAGGTGCCAAAGAGACAATTTTCATGAAGTTGCTCTCTCTAAGTTCCCGTGCCACCGGCCCAAAGATGCGACTACCCTTGGGATTGCCCTTCTCATCAAGGATCACCGCAGCATTCTCATCAAACCTGATATAAGAGCCATCAGGGCGACTGTGCACTTTAACTGTGCGAACCACAACAGCACGGACGACATCGCCCTTCTTCACCGCCGCCCCGGGGATCGACTCTTTTACCGATGCCACGATGACATCGCCCAGGCGCGCGTAACGCCTTCTGCTGCCACCAAGAACATTGATACACATAATCTTCTTGGCGCCCGAGTTATCCGCTACCTTGAGTCTGGTAAATGTTTGTATCATCGCTTACCCTATCTCTGCCGGCTTAACCTCGATCGCCTCCGCCTTTGTCAGGATTTCCGTTATCCGCCACCTTTTCTCCTTGGACAGTGGGCGAGTCTCGACAATTCTCACCAAATCGCCGACACCACATGCATTGTTCTCATCGTGGACTTTGAATTTCGCTCTATAAGTAACAACACGTTTAAAGCGAGGATGACGACGGCGAGTTTCCACCTCCACCAATACTGTCTTATCCATCTTATTGCTCAGCACCCGAGCGAGACGAGTCTTCTGTTTCTTTTCCATCGTTATTCCCCGCTAAGCTCCCGTTCACGCATTATCGTCTTCATCACAGCTATCTTCTTCTTCACCTTGGGCATCTCACTATAATTCGCCAGTTGCCTGGTTGCATGCCTAAACCTGAGGTTAAAGAGCTCCTGATAAGCATCGTCGAGCTGCTTAGCCAGTTCATCCGTACTCAGCGCTCTTATCTTATCCACTCTCATTACCATCACCAGCTATGAAGCCACTCCAGCGAAGGTTTCCCTAGCCACGAATTTGGTCTCTATCGGGAGCTTATTCGATGCCAAGCGCATCGCCTCCCTAGCCAAATCCTCTCTGACCCCGGAGATCTCGAACAACATCCTGCCGGGCTTGACCACTGCTACCCAATGGTCGACGGCACCCTTGCCACTGCCCATCCTTGTTTCTGCCGGCTTAGAAGTCACCGGCTTATCAGGGAAGATACGAATCCAAACCTTACCACCCCGTTTAACGCTGTGCACGATGGCACGACGCGCTGCCTCGATCTGCCGGGCGGTGATCCAAGCCCTCTCCTGCGCCTGCAGACCAAACTCGCCAAAGGTCACAGCATTACCTGCCTGCGCAGCTCCTCTACGGCGACCCTTATGTGTTTTACGATACTTTACCCGCTTTGGCTGTAGCATTTCCTTTTCCTAAATTCTATGCTTCAGTAGCTGTTGCAGCAGGAGCTCGCTCAGGGAGAACCTCGCCTGTCCCTGTTCCCTCCGCTGGCTTAGCTTCAGGGAGAACCTCTCCCTTGTATATCCACACCTTAATCCCGATAAGACCCATAGCGGTAAATGACTCAGCAAAGCCGTAGTCAATATCAGCTCTCAAGGTATGCAGAGGGACACTGCCCTCGCGCCCGGTCTCACGGCGAGCGATCTCTGCCCCTCCAAGTCTACCCGAGCATGTTATTTTTATCCCCTTAGCGCCGCGTAGCATAGTACGAGAAATAGACTGTTTAATAGCCCTGCGGTAGGATACACGCCTCCTGAGCTGTTCTGCGATGTTCTCTGCCACCAGTTGCGCATCCATCTCCGGTTCCCTTATCTCATGAATATTAAGGCGAACCTTTTTCCCGGTCTTTTTTTCCAAAAGAACCCTCAACTCATCCACCCTCTGCCCCCCACGGCCGATTACAATGCCGGGCCTCGAGGTGTGAATAGTCACCGTAACTTCACTAGCCTTGCGCTCGATTTCAACCAAGGAAATGCCAGCTTCGTCGTAGGCAGAGCGAATCATGCGGCGAATATTTACATCTTCGTGCACCAGCTCGGTATAATGTTTCTCGTCATACCATCGAGAACGCCAGTCCTTGATTACGCCGAGTCTAAAACCGAAAGGATGAACCTTCTGCCCCAATCATTCCTCCTCAACGATGATAGTGATATGGCTAAAACGTCGGTGATACGGGCTTGCCCTCCCACGAGCATTGGCATGGTATCTTTTCAGAGTTTGTCCCTTATCAGCAAAGGCCTTAACAATCTTGAGCCGCGCCGGTGCCATCTGATAGTTGTTTTCGGCATTGGAAGCAGCGGACTTAACTACCTTAGCTACAGTCCGAGCCGCTGGCGTCGGCAGGAAATTGAGCATAGTTAAGGCTTCACTCACCTTCTTGCCCCGCACTGTGTCCAACACTAGACCTACTTTTCGCGGCGACACTCTTATTTGTCTTGCACTTGCTATTACTTCCACTTTAAAAACCCACTCACTTTATTGCGGCCGGGGCTGCCGGTGCAGCCGGTGAAGCCGGCTTTCTTATAGCAGTTACTCTCTCCGCCCTACCAGTATGCCCTCTATAAGTCCTGGTAGGTGCGAACTCCCCCAACCTATGGCCCACCATATTCTCAGTTATGAAGATAGGCACATGCCGTCTGCCATCGTGCACTCCGATAGTGAGCCCGATCATTTGAGGGACGATAGTTGATGCCCTCGACCAGGTTTTGATTACTGCTTTCTGATCGTTCCTAATCAGAGTGTCTATCTTCTTAGTTAACTTGGGATCTACGAAAGGCCCCTTCTTAGTCGACCTCGACATTACAGTTTTAGCCCTCCCGAGATACTACTTCCTTCTCTTGACTATCAGCTTGTTGCTGCGTTTATTGCGCCTTGTCTTAAAGCCCAGTGCCGGCTTGCCCCAAGGGGTCTTCGGGCCTGGCATTCCAATGGGAGACCTGCCCTCCCCACCGCCATGAGGATGGTCGCGTGGTGTCATTGCCGAACCGCGCACCGATGGGCGCAAGCCCCTGTGCCTATTACTGCCGGCCTTGGCCAAGTTGATATTGCTACGATCAAGATTCCCTACCTGGCCTATCGTAGCCATGCATCTCTCATCAAAACGGCGAAGCTCCCCGGAAGGCAACCGCACTAAAATATAGCCTGCTTCTTTGGCCATAATCTGAGCAGAAACCCCGGCGCTACGCACCATCTGCCCGCCCTTGCCAAGATGAAGCTCGATATTATGGACTGCGGTGCCCATCGGGATCAACTTTAACGGGAGAGTGTTGCCAGGCTTTATCTCAGCACCATCTCCCGAAGAGATAACATCGCCTATCTTGAGCCCGAGCGGAGCCAATATATAGCGCTTCTCACCATCAACATAATTGATCAGGGCGATGTTCGCCGAGCGATTGGGGTCATACTCAACAGAGACCACTTTACCTGGAATACCTAACTTATCACGCTTGAAATCGATGATACGGAGCTTCCGTTTGGCACCGCCACCACGATGGCGCACCGTTACCTTGCCTTGATTGCTTCTCCCCGCCTTCCTCTTAAGAGGCAAGAGCAACGATTTCTCCGGCTCTTTCTTGGTCAACTCGGAGAAGTCGGATCCAACTTTACCTCTTTGCCCCGGTGAAGTGGGGCGATATACCTTTAGTCCCAAAATGGTCTCCTTTTCCTTCAGCTAGCTTACGGCTACACTCCCTCAAAAAGCTCGATCTTCTGTCCCGGTTCCAGGGTGACTACAGCCTTTTTCCAGGGTGAGGTCATCCCCCGCTGCCTTCCAGCACGGCGCATCTTGCCCGGGACACAGATTACATTCACTGATGTTACCTTGACTTTGAACGCCTTTTCCACCGCCTCTTTTATCTGAGGCTTGTTAGCATTCTGAGATACCTCAAAGGTGTACTTGCTCTGAGCCAAGACCATCGAATTCTTCTCAGTTATAATAGGCCGACGTAACACTTCGTAAACGTGCATCCTCTCCCCCTAAGAGGTCTTTGCCTCAGAGACAGCCCGTTCCTTACCCAACATAGCCTCCACTCGCCGCACCGCATCAACAGTCATAAGCAAAGTATTATGTGATATAAGATCGACAACATTCAACATGCTAGCTGGCAGTGTCCTTATCATCGCAATATTGCGAGCCGATTTAAATACGGTCGTATCGAGATCAGCGGTAACCAGCAAAGCCGAGGACTTGATGCCCAGCGCCTGCAGAACCTGCGCCATCTGCTTGGTCTTGGGCTCCTCCAAACCAAATGAATCAATCACCTTAAGCTCTTCACCGGCTGCCTTGGCTGAGAGGATACTCCTTATAGCCAGGCGTCGCATCTTCTTAGGCATCGCCTGCCTATAACTTCTGGGATGAGGCCCAAAAATTATCCCGCCACCGCGGCGCAATGGCGATCTCTTGTTGCCAGCACGCGCCATCCCGGTGTGCTTCTGCTTATACAGCTTACGGCTGCTTCCTGAGACCTCACGGCGAGTCTTAGTGTCAGCAGTTCCCTGACGGGAGTTCGCCAACTGCCTCACCAGTGCCTGATGAACCACCGCCTCATTCGGCTGCGCCCCAAAGATGGCCTCATCAACCTCGATCTTGTCGATCTCTTGCCCCGCATTATTATAAACTGAAATCTGCACAGCGTCTCCCAATTACTTACCTTGCTTCTTAGTCTCTTGCTTCGCAGTCTCCTGTTTCCTGACAACTTGCCTCTTGGATTTTCTTATCTCCAATAGCCCATTCTTAGCTCCAGGGACAGCCCCTTTGAGCAAGAGCAGATTGCGGTCAGGGTCAGCTTTGACTACTTCGAGACACTTAACAGTGACCCTTTGGTTACCCATGTGACCCGCCATCCTTAGCCCCTTGAGTATATGCCCAGGGGTAGTGCCAGAGCCATTGCACCAGGGGCACGGTGACGATCAGATTGGCCGTGGGTCTTGGGGCCACCTGCAAAATGATGGCGCTTGACCACGCCAGCAAAGCCTCTCCCTTTGGATAACCCGCTTACATCTACCAGGTCCCCGGGCTGGAACAGGGTAACATCGACCCGATGTCCCAATTCAATATCGGGGGACTCATCAACTCTGAATTCCCTCAAGTGTTTGAACAATCCCAGCTTACCCAGATGCCCCTTCTCCGGCGCATTGAGCTGCTTCGCCTCTACAAAGCCAAGCTGGACAGCATTGTAACCCTCGTTGGCAACTGTTTTAATCTGGGTCACAGTGCAAGGCCCAGCCTCGATGGCAGTCACCACTTCCACCGTGCCTTCTTTGGTGAACAACTGTGTCATGCCTATTTTCCGACCGATAATTCCCTTAATCATTATCTACAACCTGAAACTACCTATAGCTTTATCTCGATGTCCACCCCTGCAGGCAGATTCAACGTGGTCAGAGCATCAATGGTCTTCGAGGTAGGGTCGACAATATCGATCAATCTCTTATGGGTCCTAATCTCGAACTGCTCACGCGAATCCTTATCCACATGGGGGGAGCGAATGACGCAGAATTTCTTTATATGGGTAGGAAGAGGCACCGGCCCTATTACCGCTGCTCCGGTGCGTTCCGCTGCCTCAACAATCTGCACCGCAGACTGGTCTAGAATCCTGTGATCATACGACTTCAGCTTGATGCGTATTTTCTGTTTCGGCATCTAGCTCCTCATTCTGGTGATTATCTCACGTGCCATATCCTTGGGCACTTCCTGATAACAGTAGAATTCCATGGAATAGGTTGCCCTTCCCTGGCTTATCGACCTGAGGTCGGTAGCATAACCGAAGGTCTCGGCCAATGGAACGTAGCAACGAATTATGTGGGTCCATGCCCGCAACTCAATAGCCTCAACCCTTGCCCTTCTGGCATTGAGATCACCCATTATGTCCCCCAAGAACTCTTTGGGTGTCGCCGCCTCGAGCTTCATTATCGGCTCAAGAAGTATAGGATCGGCCTCTTTTACTCCCTCTCTCACCGCCAGGGACCCTGCCATCTTGAAGGCTATATCCGAAGAGTCCACCTCGTGATAGCTGCCATCGACCGCAGTTGCCTTTATATCTATTATGGGATAGCCAGCGAGGACACCATTTTCCAGCGCCTCTCTGACGCCCTGCTGCACAGCGGAGATATACTGCCGGGGTACCGCTCCGCCCTGTATTTTGTTTACGAACTCAAAACCCTTGCCCCGCGCCAGCGGCTCGAACTCAATCCAAACATGCCCATACTGCCCATGCCCGCCAGTCTGCTTGATAAACCTGCCCTCCGCACGTACGGAGGAAGTTATCGTCTCCTTATAAGCGACCTGCGGTCTGCCCACCTTAGCGTCAACCCCAAACTCGCGCATCATTCTGTCTACGATAATGTCAAGGTGAAGCTCACCCATACCAGAGATTATAGTCTGCCCGGTATCCTGGTCGTAGCGGGTTTTGAAGGTAGGGTCCTCGTCCGCAAGTTTAGCCAATGATTCACCCAACTTGTCCTGGTCTGCCTTTGTCTTGGGCTCTATTGCCACAGATATGACAGGCTCGGGGAACTTGATAGATTCCAGGACGATAGGTTTGGTAGGTTCGCAGAGTGTATCTCCTGTGAAAGTATCTTTGAGGCCAACAGCAGCAACGATTTGGCCGCATCCTACCTCGCTTATCTCCTCCCGCCGGTTGGCATGCATCCTGAGCAACCGCCCCAGCCGTTCCTTATGCTCCCTGATCGAATTATAGACCTGGGAGCCAGTCCGCGCTCTACCTGAATACACTCGTAGATATACCAAACGGCCTATGAAAGGGTCAGAGACTATCTTGAATGCCAGAGCTGAAAATGGGGCGCTATCGCTAGCCTCACGTGTTACCTCTTTGCCCGTACGGGGGTCAGTACCCAGTATCGGCGGCATATCCAGAGGTGAAGGTAGATAATCGACTACAGCATCCAGAACCGGTCGTATACCCTTGCCCTTCAAGGCACTGCCACAGAGCACAGGGACCAGCCTGGTGGACAGCGTCGCTCTCCTGATCGCTGCCTTAAGCTCCGGGACGGTAATCTCCTTACCTTCTACATAGGCGCTCATGAGCGCTTCGTCGCTATCAGCCACTTTCTCGATCAACTTCTCGCGATGGCGGGCAACAGCCTCCTTGAGTTCTTCAGGAATGGGAACCTCGGAGGGAGGCTGGTCTCTGTCATCAGAGAAAAGCCACGCCTTGCTCTCAATTAAGTCGATAACACCTTTGAAATCTGCTTCAACACCGATAGGTAGCTGTATCGCCACCGGATTAGCCCCGAGGCGACTTACGATTGACTGCACTGTTGCCAAAAAGTCAGCGCCAACGCGATCCATCTTGTTGACAAAGCATATCCTGGGGACATTATATTTATCCGCCTGCCGCCAAACCGTCTCGGACTGCGGTTCAACCCCGCACAGGGCATCGAACACCACCACTCCTCCATCGAGGACTCTGAGGCTGCGTTCCACCTCAGCAGTGAAGTCAACATGTCCAGGGGTATCGATGATATTGATCTGATGATCCAGCCACTCACAGCTTGTAGCAGCAGCAGTAATGGTGATCCCCCGCTCACGCTCCTGCTCCATCCAATCCATCACCGCCGTCCCGTCATCCACCTGCCCCACCTTATAGGTTCTGCCAGTGTGATACAGGATGAGCTCGGTGACAGTCGTCTTACCGGCATCAATGTGAGCAATAATTCCGATATTCCTCACCCGCTCCAGCGCCACACCCTGCGCCATGGCCCCTTCCTTCTCAGCTAAACAAGCTTTGCTATTACCCACAATACTTATTACCCTCGTTTACCACCTGTAATGGACAAAGGCCTTGTTCGCCTCAGCCATACGGTGTGTATCTTCTCTCTTCTTAATAGCAGCACCCTGATTTCGAGAAGCATCAATCAGCTCCTCTGCCAGTCTATTCGCCATCGGTTTGCCCTTGCGCGCCCTTGCTGAAATCACCAACCAGCGCATCCCCAGGGCCATACGGCGATCCCCTTTAATATCAACCGGCACCTGATAGGTTGCGCCGCCGACCCTGCGCGGCTTGACCTCAATAACAGGCGTCACATTCTTCAATGCCTGTTCGAATACATCCACAGGATTCTTTTTCAACTCTTTTTCGATGATTCCCATAGCTCCATAGACGATACCTTCAGCCGTGCTCTTCTTGCCCCGGCCCATCATTTTATTAATGAACCGTGCCAGATTCGCGCTCTGGTATTTGCCATCGGGTGATATTTTTCTCTTGGTTGCTCGAGCTCGCCGCGGCATTTTCTTTTCCTCAAACCATCCTTTCAATCAAAGAGCTTCTATAAATTAGAAGCTCCTACAGACCATCTATCTGAAAAACCAAGGTTTGCCCGCTTATGGGTTAGCCTTGGGCTTTTTGGTTCCGTATCGGCTGCGACCCTGACGACGATTCTCCACACCAGTAGCATCCAGAGCCCCGCGGATTATGTGATAGCGCACACCCGGAAGGTCAGGGACTCTTCCCCCACGGATCAGCACCACCGAGTGCTCCTGCAAACTGTGACCCTCGCCAGGGATATAGGCTGTTACTTCCATTCCATTTGTTAACCGCACCCGCGCGACCTTGCGCAATGCGGAGTTCGGTTTCTTAGGTGTGACAGTCTTTACCTGAAGACAGACCCCTCTCTTCTGAGGAGAGCCCTTACTGCCCCGCTCGCTCTTACTCTTCAGAGTGTTATAGGTATAGCGAAGTGCCGGCGCTTTGGCCTTCTTCTTCAGTTTCTTGCGCCCTTTCCTAACCAACTGGTTTATTGTAGGCAATGACCCTCCTTACCCTTTGAGAACGATTTAGGCGCTAAATTGAAAGTATAATGGAACTCAAGATATATGTCAAGGGTAATTTGAGACACATTAGAAATATTCAAGGGTTTTGCCCCATTTGAATGCATGTTGTGCATAGCCATCTATGATTTAGAGGCAGGGTTGACCCGGGAGAAACTTTACGAATGCTTACCAAATTGCCAGAGTGCGCATTGGCTGCACAGTCTGCGCCCTATTCCTCGCTTACTCGCAGCACAGGCTTGATGGTATCCCCGCGCCTGACATCGGCGATAGCCCGGTTGATCTCGCTGAAGCCATAGAACTTCTCGAGGCGGTCGAAGGGGAACAGGCCTTCCCTGTAAAGTGAGATCAGTTTGGGAATAAAGAGCTGCGGCACGGCATCGCCCTCGACTACGCTGACGGTTTTCCGGCCTTCTGGCAGAGAATCCGGGCCGCTCTCACCAGTAAAGAGCGCCACGGCGCCATGCGGATTCAGCGCATCAATGGCAAGTTGGAGCATGTCCGGGTTACCGGTAATCTCCAGTACGTAATCAATGCCGCTGCCGGTGACATCGCAGATGCCGGCGACGACGCCAGCATGACGGTTGTCGATCACATGAGTAGCACCCAACTCCAAAGCGAGTTCGAGCCGCATGGGATTACGGTCGACACCTATAATCGGGTTGGCACCAACGATGTGGGCGGCCATGACCGCCGCCAGGCCGACAGCTCCCGTACCGAAGATAGCGATGCCTGCCCCTTTCGGAACCTGCAATGCGTTCATGACAGTGCCAGCCCCGGTCTGGATGCCGCAGCCCAGCGGAGATAGAATATCCAGACGGAGGTCTTTAGGAACCTTTACCAGATTGCGCTCAGTCGCCAGGGAGTAGGTAGCGAATGAAGATTGACCAAAGAAGTGACCATGTACACCGCTGCGCCACAGTGCGTTGCTGCCATCGAGACGTTTGAAACCGAAATTAGCTTCGTAGAAACGCCGACAAGCTGTAGGCCGTCCTCTCAGACATTGCCGGCACTGGCCGCAAGACTGATAGGAAAGCACTACGTGGTCACCGCGTTTGACACTCTTCACTCCCTGGCCGACCCGCTCTACCACGCCAGCGCCCTCATGACCCAGCACTATCGGTTTGGCAGCCCCATCCCAGTCATCGCAGTAGTCTATATCGGTATGGCAGATGCCTGTGGCGACAATGCGCACCAGCACTTCGTCGTCGCGCGGTCCTTCCATCTCAAGAGACTCGAGCTTCAACGGGCCGCCCTTCTTGCGCAGAACGGCTGCCTGAATCTTCTGTATGTGCACGTCGGAGCAGTGAGTCAGGGTTCAACTCCTTTCTTGATACAATCACTCAATGAAAAAGACTGGCGAGGGCGAATTTTCTCTGCATTCCCCTTATTCTTAACACACCGTCAGAGCTACAGACCTTGCGCCTTGTATTGCCTTGCCAGCTCCGATAAGCTTAGTTCGGGCCCCTTTCTTGCTGTTGTTTCGGAGTACCTGCCAGCCATTTCACGGTAGAGATTCTGAATTTCGTCTGATG
>JBBIRL010000057.1:0-2323 GCA_037441825.1 Dehalococcoidia bacterium
TGAAGGCACAAGAGTACTTAAAGAAGGTTATAGAAAAAAGCAGTGCTAAACCGATTGATATGAGTGCCATCACCAAGGATGGGGAGGAGATACCCATCAACTTTACTGCTTCAGTCATAAAAGATGCTCAAGGTAACCCCAAAACTCTAGTCGCAGTGATAAGAGACGTTTCGGAGCAGAAGCGGGCTGAGGAAGCGTTGCGTGATTCTGAAGAGCTGTCGCGAGGCATGCTCGAGGCGGCTACAACTGGGATATATTTTTTACAGGATGGGAGGTTTCTGTATGTCAACCGCCTGTTCGAGGAGATCTCTGGCTACAAATATGATGAGTTGGTAGGGAGGCATTCTCTAGACTATATCCATCCAGAGGATAGAGATAAAGTTAGAACTGAGGCGATTCAGGTTCTGAAGGGGCAGAGCCGCTCCCCTTATGAGTTCAGGTTGATGAGGAAAGATTTGGGAATCGTCTGGGTATTGGATAGAGTGGCGTCTATCCAGTATAAAGGAAAGAGGTCTGTTTTAGGAACGCTTATGGATATTACAGAGAGGAAGAAGGCGGAGGAGGAGGTAAGTCGCTATACCAAGCAACTCGAAACTCTTTTCAATATCGGAACTACGGTAAGCCAGATACTGAATCTCGAAGAGTTGCTGGTAAATGTATTGGACAAGGTATTGGAAGTAACGGGGGCGGAGGTAACAGGGATATTCCTGTTAGACGAGAAAACCAAAGAGCTGGTGCTCAGGGCTGAACGGGGGATGTCTTCATCGTTTGTGCGTGGGGTAAGGGTATTGAGCGCCGGGGACGGTGTACTCAAGCAGGTGCTTGAAACGGGGAAGCCTCTACTGGTGGAGAACATATCTTTAGACCCCAGATTTAATCATTATGATACAAAGAAAGAGCGTGTTCAATCCTTTGCTGCTCTGTCGATAATGGCGAAGGAGAAGATTCTGGGGGTGATGGGCATTGGCAGCTACGGTCATCGTGTGTTCCCTGACTGGGAGGTGCGCATGCTGGGCACTATTGCCAATCAGATAGGCATGGCTATTGAGAACGCTCAGCTATATGAGCATGCCCTGGAACTTGCTTTCACCGACGGCCTGACTGGCCTCTATAATCGGCGGTATCTTATGGATCAAATAGAACGTGAGTTTATTCGTGCCCAAAGAAGCAAAGCCCCTCTATCGCTCATAATGGTTGACTTGGATGGGCTTAAAGAGATAAATGATCGCTTTGGCCATCACGTGGGCGACGGCTTTTTGAAGGAAGTGGCCAGGATTGTTAAAGTCAACACACGTGCCTCTGATGTTGCAGCCAGGTGGGGAGGGGATGAATTTATGCTCCTTGCGCCTGGAACCGATAGTAGAAGCGCCAGTAAGATTGCAGAGAGGATCAGAGCACAGGTAGAACGCTACAAGATAAAATGGGAAGGCGGCGAGGTAGGAATAACTATAAGCGCTGGTATCGTATCCTACCCCGCTCACGCCTCGGTGGTCTCCGAGCTTCTGAAGAAGGCAGACGAGGCTATGTATAATGCGAAAAGAGGCGGAAAGAATCAGTCATCTGTTTATTCACCGTAGAAAGGTGTAATGAAAGCTTGAACATCGAAGAGCTATTACGCTTAGTGGTGGAAAAAGGGGCCTCGGACTTGCATCTGAGGGTACCGAGCCCACCGGTACTTCGTATCGATGGAGTCCTGAAGCCTTTGGAGGATTTGCCGAATGTCACTCCCCAATTCATGAAAGAATCCCTAGAGTTTATAACTACAGAGAGGCAGAGGGAAAGATTTTACAATGAGCTGGAACTGGACATGCCGTTCAGCATAGCTGGCTTGGCTCGTTTCAGGGTCAATGCTTTCTTTCAGCGAGGGACGATAAGTATCGCTATTAGACAAGTGCCGCTGAAGGTGCCGACTATCGATCAACTTGGATTGCCCCCCGTGTGTAAGACTCTGGCGGTTAAGACCAAGGGCTTGGTTCTGGTAACCGGCCCTACGGGAATGGGTAAGTCGACCACGCTAGCTGCTATGATTGATTATCTAAATAAGACCGATAGACGAAATGTGATCACCATCGAGGACCCCATTGAGTTCTTGCATCACAATGAGAAGTGTCTCATTGCCCAGAGAGACCTGGGTGATGACACCAAGTCCTTCGCCATTGCCTTAAAACATGCCCTGCGCCAGGACCCCGATGTGATCCTTGTAGGGGAGATGCGTGATTTGGAGACGATA
This sequence comes from Dehalococcoidia bacterium, assembly GCA_037441825.1. Lineage (GTDB taxonomy): Bacteria > Chloroflexota > Dehalococcoidia > SZUA-161 > SZUA-161 > JACWAE01. The sequence continues at coordinate 2,231 of JBBIRL010000057.1, forward strand.
TCCACGGCGATCACCGCGGCGGAGACCGGGCACCTGGTTTTGAGTACGTTGCACACGGCGAGTGCTCCTCAGACCATTGACCGTATAATCGAT
>JBBIRL010000057.1:2333-8340 GCA_037441825.1 Dehalococcoidia bacterium
GACCTTTGCCACTCTGCACACCAATTCCGCATCTTCCACCATCAACCGTATTATCGACGTTTTCCCGGCTCACCAGCAGCCGCAGATTCGATTCCAGCTATCGATGGTGTTGGAGGGGGTGCTTTCTCAGTTTCTCTTGCCTAGAGCTGGGGGCAAGGGGAGAGTGGCAGCCTTCGAGATCATGGTGTCTACTGATGCTATACGTAATCTCATCCGCGATGCCAGGACTGAGCAACTTCCCACCTACTTGCAGACCGGAAAGCAATTCGGCATGCAGACCATGGACCAGGCACTGCAAGAACTCGTAAAGTCCGGAGCGGTAACCTTGGAGGATGCATTGCTCAGGTGCAACAAACCGGATGAGCTGCGTCGTATTCGCGGGTGAGCGCCTGTTTCATACTCACACGCTCCACACTTTAGCTTCGAAAAAAACGGGCAACGCAAGCGCCTCTTCTTTGCCCGCCGGTTCCAGTGTACGGATATTCTCTTTGCATGGCCATATTGCTTTGAAAACATGGTCACGGCTATGGCAACAATCTACTATAGGGCTCTGTCCCAGGCCTGTTCAGTGGCTGGCCCAATTGTTGCTACTGTACTTTGTTAAGTGGGTTACAAAGGAAATTCTTTGGATGAGAACCACAATCGAGTTCCTCAGCAGATAGTCGATGGTGTTTCCGGTACTTGCTCGGGCCGCGCTAAAGGGGTTATTGGGCAGCCTCGGAATAGTGGCGTACGGTCTCAGCCAAGCCCTGGTCGAAGGTGATTGAGGGTTCCCAGCCCAGCTCTCGCCTCAGTTTGGCGCTGTCTATGGCGTACCGCCTGTCGTGGCCGGGGCGGTCTTTCACGGATGTGAGCAAAGAATCAGGCTTGCCCAGAATTTGCAGAATCTTCCGGGCCAGGTCTATATTTGCCCATTCGTTGTCGGCACCGATGTTGTAGACTTCATCTATTTTGCCCTGGTGCGTGATGAGGTCTATGGCGCGGCAGTGGTCGATGACATGTATCCAGTCCCGCACATAGAGGCCGTCGCCGTAGATGGGCACGGGTTTATTGTGTAGGGCGTTCAGGGTGACGGTGGGGATGAACTTCTCTGGGTGTTGCTTGGGCCCATAGTTGTTGCTGCAGCGTGAGATGACCACGGGGAGGCCGTAGGTATGGTAATAGGCTCGAACCAGCAGGTCGGCGGAGGTCTTGCTGGCGGAGTAGGGGGAGTTGGGGCGGAGGGGGGAGCCTTCGGTGAACCTCTTCTTTGTACCAAGCCTGAGAGCTCCGTAGACCTCGTCTGTGGAAATCTGGTAGAAGAGTTTCACCTTATGGCGCAGAGCTGCATCGAGTAGAACCTGAGTCCCCAGGACATTGGTGCTGATGAACACCTGGGGCTCGAGGATGCTCCTGTCTACGTGGGATTCGGCGGCGAAGTTAATCACCACATCGATGCCTGCCATCAGTTTATCCACCAGCTTGCCGTCCTCGATTCTGCCCCGGACAAACTTGTGCCTGGGGTTGTTCTTTACCTCTTTGAGGTTATCCAGGCTGCCGGCGTAGGTGAGGGCATCGAGGTTCACCACCTCGTAATCGGGGTATTTCTCCAGGATGTACGGAACGAAGTTGGAGCCGATGAAGCCAGCGCCGCCAGTGACCAGCAATTTCATAATTCGGTCTGCCTCAATCTGCTTCAACGAAGCTTGAAATTCGAAGCCCTGAATTCTAAGACTAGCGACCTACCTCAACGGGCAAGTTCTCTACATGCAGGTTTATAATGTCAGAGAGTGTAAAGCGTTTCGTTGCATCAAGTATTTCGATGCCGATGAGTTTGTCCTTTTCATCAAAGTCAATGAGTACTCCTTCTTCTATTTCTTTCGTTTTGGTCACGTGTTTCTCTTGTATCTGAATATATAAGGCACCTGCTTCCCGGTCGTATTCGATGCGCATCCTCAACCTTCTATCAGGTGAAGCAACGCTTTCTTTGACTTCTTCCAATGATATATTTCTCCACTTCATCCTTCTCTTGGCATGTCTTGTTACATTAAAGAGTACGCCTTTTCATAATCAGGATAGCCTTTTTCTGAGAAGTAGATACTTTCCCAGCGCCTCTTTCCAAGAGAGCATTCCCCTCCCCAGTACTTCCTTGATGGGGAAGGGGTCGAGAACGCTGTTTGCGGGCCTCCTGGCTGGCCTGGGGAACTGCTCAGAAGTTACGGGCAGGACTTCTGTGCTTATGCCCGAGAGACGAAATATCTCTCTGGCGAAGTCGAACCAGGTGGTAGGCTCGGAGTTCGTTACGTGATAAATCCCATAGCGACCTGTCTCGATGAGGTCGACGGTCGCCTCAGCGAGATGGCGGGTCCAGGTAGGGCACCCTCTCTGGTCGGTGACCACGGATACCTGTTTCTGCTTCTGTCCGAGTTCCAGCATGGTCTCGATGAAGTTCTTGCCCTGGAGCCCGAAAAGCCAACTGGTGCGAATGAGATAGAACTTGCTGAGAAGCCAGAGAATATATTTCTCGCCTAAAAGCTTGGAGCGACCATAGGCATTTATGGGGTTGGTTCTATCGTAGATGGTATATGGGCCCGGTTTGGTGCCGTCGAAGACGTAATCGGTGCTGAAGTGGACCAGGGGGATGTTATGTTCTTGACATAAAATACAAAGGGTCTGCACTCCTAATCCGTTCACTATAACAGCCTGATGCTCCTGTTTTTCCGCCTCGTCTACGTTGGTGTAGGCAGCGCAGTTGATGATAAGCTCAGGCGCGAGTTCATCTGCAACATCTTTGACGATTCTAAGGTCAGTGATATCGAGCTTGTCCTCGGGTGGGGCAATGACTTCATGGCCTCGATTTTGGAGGCAGGGAATGAGGTCCTTCGCCAGCATGCCAGCAGAGCCGGTTACAAGCGCCTTCATTCTATCTCTACCTCTCAATCATGTGGGATGGGAAGGGGTAACCAGTGGAAACCGATTTTCAAATATCGTACTACTTCGTTTCCAGGATTGTCAAATTACGCTTGCCTTTTCATCAAGCTTGTATTATAGTCTCAGTAAAATCAGTATTAGGTGATAGTAGCCCTGCTCACTATTCATAAGCCTGGAGGTATTTTGAGGGTAAGACCTGAAAACGAACTGGCCGCTATATATACTGTCCATCATCTAAATCAGTATAATTGCATTTGTGCCCTCAAACGTGCTGCGCGTCAGCCTGGGATTCTCTTTCATCGTCTTCCTCCCAGGGTATGCCCTTTTCCTTTCTAAAGAATAGTGAAAGATTGTGGAATGAGTAGATTTCGCATCAACATAAATTCATCGCGAACCAAATATGGCTTGGCCTTGTTCGCAGTCTTCCTAATCGCTCTGTTCCTGCGTGTCTTCTTTAATCACAGCAATGTCTTTGCTAGCGGTTGGGTCGACTTCCAGGAAACCGACAACTATTATCATATGCGGCAGGTGCTGATGCTGGCTCTCCACTTTCCGCACCGGATGCTCATTGACCCTTACGGCTTCTATCCAGGTGGAATGAACATCAGCCAGCCGCCCTTTTTCTATCTTCTTTTTGGCTTCTTCGCCTGGGTCTTCGGCGCCGGCTCCCCAACCCAGAAGGTCATAGAAACGGTAGGTGCCTATCTGCCGGCCATCCTGGGGGCGCTGGTCACTGTGCCTGTCTACTTCATCGGCAAAGAGCTATTCAACAGAAAGGCAGGCCTTATTGGCGCGGCCCTGATTGCCATCTTGCCCGGTGCTTTCCTGTGGCGCTCCATGCTGGGCTTCCCCGAATACCATGTTACCGAAACCCTGTTCAGTGCCCTGGCAATGATGTTTTTGATTCTGGCGCTGAAGAGTTCAAGGGGAAGGGACATTTCTTTCCAGAGCCTTGGGCGGAGAGATTGGGGAACCCTCAGAAGACCTTTGCTTTATTCTCTGCTGGCCGGGATAGCACTGGGAGTCTACCTGCTTACCTGGCAGGGTGGCGGGCTGTTCATCTTCATAATCTTCGTTTTCGCTGTTATTCAGTTTGTTATAGACCATCTCAGGGGCAAATCTACCGATTACCTTTGTATCGTTGCGGTACTCTCCTTCCTTATAGCCCTGTTTATGGTCAGCGCGTCCTGGAATGGATACCAGTTTTGGAACCTCCAGTTCGCTGCGCTTCTCGTAGGCATCCTGGCCTTCCTGGTGCTGGGTGTTATTTCCTTTTTGATGACCGGGAGGGACATGAAGAGACTCTGGTATCCGGCGGCGCTTGTTGTCCTGGGTGCTATCGGAGCAGCATCGTTCTATGTTGCAGACCCTTCCTTGTTTAGGTCAATTTTGGATAGGCTGAGTGTGTTTGCTCCGAGCGCGGGTATGGAGACAGTCGCTGAGGTGCAGCGGCTCACCATATCCATGGCATGGTATGACTTCACCATATGTTTGTACTTGGCTCTGATATCTCTGGCAATAATTGCCTACCTTGTCATCAGGGAGGGAGCTGCCGAGAAGACATTGCTAGTCATATGGAGCCTGGTAATGCTAGCGGCTACATTGGGTGAAAACCGCTTCGGATACTATTTCGCCGTGAACGTCGCCGTGCTCACCGCGTATCTGTCCTGGAGAGCATTACAGTTTGCTGGCCTCAGGGAAGCCCCTGAAGGCAACGAAGTGGAAGAGAATAGCAGAGATAGGAAGATTGAGAAAGAGGAAAGAAAGGCTAAGCAGGGTAAAAAGGCGAAGAGCAGGAGAGAGAAAGCTAGGAAGCGGGAAGCGGCGGTTTCGGTTGCAAGGTATCTAAATGCTAGAAATTTCTACGTCTCGGTTACACTGATAGTCGTGTTCTTCTTGGCATTCTATCCCAATATCGGCGTGGCGATTGACCGTGTTAAGGCGAATACTGGCGTTACGAACGACTGGCATGAATCGCTCGTTTGGCTGAAGGACAATACCCCGGATCCGTTTAATAACCCTGGCTTCTACTATGAGCCGTACCAAAGGCCGCCGGCTGGAGGGGCTTACCAATATCCAGCATCGGCATATGGTGTGATGAGCTGGTGGGACTATGGCTACTTCATAACCTATATCGCCCACCGCATACCAAACGCGAATCCGAGCCAGGCCGGTGCTACGGATGCAGGCTTGTTTTTCACTGCACAGGATGAGGCATCCGGCAACCAGATACTGGATAGGCTGGGCTCCAAGTATGTAGTTATCGATGACGCAATGATGGTCGGGAAATTCTATGCCATGGCGGTATGGGCCGGGAAGAGCCAATCTCAATTTTTCGATGTATTCTATCAGAGTACCCAGACAGGGACGCTTCAAGCAGTGATCCTCTATTATCCTGAGTATTATCAATCTATGTGCTCTCGACTATACTTGTTTGCAGGGAAAGAATGGGTTCCTCAGCAGGTCGTGGCAATCTCCTGGACCGAGAGACAGTTAACAAGCACCGATGGCAGCACGTTCACGGCAAAGGTCATCTCCGATCAGCAATCCTTTTCAAGTTATGACACCGCTAAGGTGTTCATAGATTCACACCCAGCATATCGGATAGTGAGCTCGAATCCGCTCTCCAGCCCTGTACCGCTCCAGAAATTGGGACACTACAAGCTGATTCACCAATCGCCAACTACGGTCGCCACCCAGCAGACGGGGAATATCTCTGAAGTGGAGATATTCCAGTATTCTCCTTAAGGAAGCTTCTCGCTCTCTTTCGAAACAATGGATCCATGTGAATCCTTTGTTTGTCAAATTGAGTGCCTTATGCTACACTACATAACACAGTAGAGATACTTGAGTTATGAAGCAGTATCTAACATCCAGGGAACAACCCAAGGATAAGCCGAAGATTGTTGCTGCTATTCCTTGTTTTAACGAGGAGCGCTGCATCGGAAGTGTGGTGCTCAGGACAAAGAAGTTTGTCAGCAGCGTAGTAGTAATAGATGACGGCTCAACTGACGCTACCGCCGAGATTGCTGGCGAAGCTGGAGCTTTGGTTTACCAGCATGGTCAAAATCGGGGTTACGGAGTTGCGGTGCGCAAT
>JBBIRL010000057.1:8350-10431 GCA_037441825.1 Dehalococcoidia bacterium
GTCAAGAGGGAGAGAACTTGAAGCGGATGTACTTGTAATCCTGGATGGGGATGGGCAACATGACCCGAGGGATATACCGAAACTGGTGAAACCTCTTCTGGGCGGTGAGGCAGATATTGTAATAGGCTCTCGATTTCTTGGGGGGGTTAATAAACCGCCTTTTTTTCGCCGTCTGGGTCAACGTGTGATAACTGCTTTTACTAACCTGGGATCAGGGCAGAAGGTTAGTGATTCTCAGAGCGGATTCAGGGCGTACTCTGCCAGAGCGCTTAAAGAGTTGAACCTATCCGAAAGCGGGATGTCAATAGGTTCAGAGATGCAGTTTGCCATAAGCAAGGCTGGTCTTAGGGTTGCTGAAGTGCCGATAGAGGTTTCTTATATAGGTAAGGCCAAGAGAAACCCAGTTGGGCATGGGTTAAGCGTTCTCAGCAGGGTTCTGGTTCTGTTTAGCTTGAGGCAGCCGCTGTTATTGTTCGGAGTGCCGGGGCTTGCGCTCCTGGTAGCTGGCCTGGTGTTGGGTGCGCGCGTTTTAGCAATATATGGCGATACTCATGAATTAGCAATTGGGAACGCGCTTGGTACCGTTCTACTTTGCCTTGTGGGACTGCTGGCGCTGTTCGTGGCGCTGATGCTCCAGGCGATGAAGGAGTTATTGCGTGAAAGAGTTTTCCAGCCGCCAAGCGAATTAAAGAGATATACTCCAGGTAGTGAATCAGGGTCGCAAAATCGTCAGCCTCCGATTGAACCAGCTTGACTTTTCAGCATGCATTTATCCATTTATCCGCAGAAAACGGAGACCATAGCTCAGTGGCATAGGCAAATTAGATATTTTAATCAATAGGACGAAGAGGCACGGCTAGTGGCGAAGAAGGTATCCGTTATTCTAGTGAACTACAATAGCATGCCTCATCTAGACACTTGCATTCAGTCTGTCTTGTACCAGACTTACCCTAGTTTTGAGATTATCTTCGTCGATAATAATTCCTCTGACGGAAGTCTAGAATATGCACGCCGGAAGTTCCCGCAACTGATTTTCGTTGCTAATAGCAGGAACCTGGGTTACGCTGGCGGCATTAATGCTGGGCTGGTACATGCTACGGGGGAGTATATTGCCCCGCTCAATATTGACACTGAAGTCTCCCCCAATTTATTAGCTGTTATGGTTAGCTTCCTGGATGAGAATCCCCATGCAGGTGTTGTCACGCCTAAGATATTGCTTTTCGATGAGCGTGGGAAAATAAATGCTCTAGGCTCAAATATTCATATCACCGGGCTCGGTTTCTGTCGCAGCCTGAACAAGCCGGATAATAACTCATCTGAACCTCAGAAAGTGTCTGGAGTTAGCGGCTGCTCCTACCTGATTAGACGAGATATATTGGAGCAGATGGGTGGCGCTCCAGAAGAATGCTTTATGGGCAATGACGATGTGGTTCTCTCCTGGCTGGTAAATCTTATGGATTACGAGATGTATTGCCTACCCCAGTCGATGGTCTATCATAAATATAAGCTCAAGATGGACCCGGAGAAGTTCTTCATATTGGAGAGGAACCGCTATACGTTGTTGCTTTACAGTCTGAAGCCCCTAACGTTTGTAGTGCTCGCCCCCGTCTTTGTTTTTACGGAGTTCCTGATATTCGGCTATAGCCTGCTTAAGGGCAGGCGCTATATTCAAGCTAAGTTTAAGGCTTGTGCAGCAGTATGGAAGAACCGAGCATATATAAGAAAAAGGCGTGGGCAAGTTCAGAAATTGAGAAGGATTTCTGATTGCGAGTTGCTCAAAAGGCTCAAGTGGAATCTCGAGTGGGGTCAATTGTTGCACATATCAAAGTAGTTGTTGGTCTAGTCCATAATGAAAACCTTCATATCGTGAAGTGAGGCTTTTCTGGCTCGGTTGGCGGAGTTCTGGTTAGAGGCAGTGAGCGTGAAAGTAATAGTGATTACATTAATGGCGTATGGAGCTGCAGGGCAATACACCGCTCAATTAACCAACGCTTTGTCAGAAATAAGTGAGACTACAGTTGTCATTCCAGACTATGCTAGCGTTCAATATTTCAATAAAAGTATAAAATTGATAACGTTGC
>JBBIRL010000058.1:0-5222 GCA_037441825.1 Dehalococcoidia bacterium
TGGCGCAGCATCATCATAATAGCGCCCAGGCTTGATCTCTCGAAGCCAGCCAGAAGCTGGGTGACTCTCCAGCCCTCGTTTTCCTGACCGACGACATTCTCTACTGGCACATGCACATCGTCCAGAAAGACTTCGTTGTAAACATGCGCCTGGTCCATGTAGTAAAGTGGCTTCACAGTAACGCCAGGGGTCTTCATGTCAAAGAGGATAAAGGTGATACCCATTTGCTTCTTAGGGGCGTGTGGGTCAGTCCTTACCAGAGCAAAGGCCCAATGAGCGCGGTGGGCTCCGGTGCTCCAGATTTTCTGACCGTTTATGATGTACTCATTGCCCTTTCGCACTGCCGACGTGGTCAGAGAAGCCAGGTCAGAACCCGCATTGGGCTCGCTCCATAGCTCGCACCACTGCACTTCACCAGAGGCGATTCCAGGCAGAAATCTCTTGTTTAGCTCCTCATTGCCCACCCCCAGAAGCGTGGGAGCAAGCATCTCCGGTCCGAAGATATCTATTCCAGGGAGGTCATAGTATCCCCTGGCTTCACCGAAGAACACCTTGTCCCCAATTGTGCCTTTGCCCCCGTATTCAGGAGGCCAGCCGATCGAAATCCAGCCCCTCTTAGCGTACTCCCTGGCACAATAAAGGTGATACTCCCAGCCTTCGTCGGTATCGTAAATGCTTTCCAGACCAGCAAATCCGTTGGGCTTCTTTTTCTCCAAGTCTTTGCAAACGTCGTAAAATTCTTTGCGCAGCCTAACCTGTTCGTCTGTAAGCTTGAAATCCATAGTAGGCCCTCCTTGACCAGTCTCTAGGAACCTGCAGCCAGAGGAAACCTTTTGGTAGACTGCCTTACCTGGGCAGACGCTTTACTATCAACTCTCTCTGTATCTCAGAGGTACCTTCCAGCAATTCGTACATCTTGGCGTCCCTGAACAGGCGCTCGATCTTATACTCTTTGCTGATGCCATAAGCACCGTGCACCTGCATGCCCCATCTGCAGACATCTGTAGCAGTTGAGGTCACGAACAGCTTAGTGATAGCCATTTCTTTAATAGTGTCCTGGCCCTGGTCTTTCAAGAAAGCGCCCCTATAGGTCAACCAGCGCGCCGCTTCGAGCCGTGATGCCATCTCAGCCAGCAGCCAGTGAATAGCCTGCAGATTGAAGATGGGCTCATCGAAGTGCATCCTGTGCATGGAATACTTAATTGCTTCTTCCAAGGAAGCCTGCATCAGGCCTACGCATTGAGCGCTAAGGCACAGCTTACCTATGGTCATGGCATCTTTCAGCGCGTCGAACTTTCCGCCCTTGCCCCCCAAGAGGTGGTCCTTGGGCACATGGACATCCTCAAAGAACACATCTGAGAGGTCAGTGCCCCTCAGCCCCAGCTTATCCATCTTGGGGCCAGTGGAGAACCCTTTCCTGTTCGCCTCTACGAAGAACAGGCTGATATCGCCCTCGAGTTTGGCGAATACGCACATCACGTCAGCCCAGGGAGCGTTGGTGATGAACCTCTTGACCCCATTTATGATATAGCCGTCTTTCACTTCCTTGGCCACGGTCTTAATCATCTTCGGGTTTGAACCGGTATCAGGCTCGGTGAAGCCGAAGCAGCCGACCTTCTTGGCATCACAAATCGCGGGCATCCACTGTTTCTTCTGGGCCTCCGTGGCAAGCTTATTGAACCTGTCATTGACCACATGCTGTAGCTGGATGTGTATTGCCATAGCCGCCAGAACCTTGGCGATTTCCTCCAGCGCTAGAGCAAGACTTACATAGTCAGCTCCCGCCCCGCCATATTTCGGGTCAAAGGGGATTCCATAGAGACCCATCGCAGCCAGCTTGGGCCGAATCTCATGAGGGAAATTGTTCTGCTTATCCATGATATCTACCAGAGGAGTAAACTCTGCCTCGGCAAACTTTTTCACCGAGTTCTTGAACATTTGCTGCTGCTCAGTTAAATTGAAATCCATGGTTGCTTTCCTCCCTTTTCGTTTGTTTGGACTTTACTTCTTGGGATATTTTCTTGCCTCTAGCATCTCGATAAAGGTTTCGATCTTAGACTTAACCTGGGCGTCGTCATACCCCCTGGGATCCACCATATTGCCTTCGAATGACATGCTGGGAAGTCCCAGTTCCTCTCTCAGGATAGCCCCTATATCCGGTTGTTCAGCGGTGAAATTTCTACAGCATCGGTTCGAATGGAATACTATGCCGTCCACATGGTACTGCTTCGCCCTCTTCTTATAGAGCTCAGCCTTCCCCCACGACGCTGCACGCATGAAGAAACTGAGATATCTGTTAGCCAGGCTGCCGAAGGGATCGGAGGGGTCAAGGCGGCCGCTGAACGCATTGCCGTAGAGGTCGGTAACAAATGCAGCACCGAACTCTGCGAAATAGTTCAACAGACGCATATTGTGATAGATAGGGAAGAGGTCCCAGATAAGACGGAACCTCTCGTTAGGAACGAAACCGACCTTGTTATCTACCCTTGCCTTAACTTCATCTCGAAGCTGCTTGTAGAAATCTACAGCCTCTTTAGTGCCCTTGAGTGTGACCAGCGGGAACAGGCATGTGAAAACATCGATCTGACTTATCGGGGTCGGTATCGCTGCCCGCATGGCATCGATTTCGTCCCAAAGCTCACTGGCCTGGTCTGAGAAAGACACCACCTCGCGCAGTTTGTCCATGTCGAAGGGCTTTTTTGTAGCCTGCTCCATCGACTTGACAGCTTCCTTCAGCTCTGCTACATAGTATGCCTTTTGACGCGGGGCCAGCGTTTCGCTATCTACCGTATAAGGCGCGTCTATTATAATCATAGGACATTTATAATGCCGCTGAATAGCCTCCCACCATTTGGGATGGGTGGCGCATGCACCCTCGGTCGCAATCAGGATGTCCGGGGCAGGAGGTGGCTCATCCCCGAATGCACCGCGCTTTTCAAACATGATACCAAAGGTGCACAATGCGTAGGCACACAGGTCCTGCGAGTAACCTCTGGCTTCGCCAGCCTTGCAGAGGTCCTCCGCTACTTTCCTTGAGGAGCAAAGTGCAGCGTAGTTTTCAGGGAAAAATGGAATCCCACCGAAGGTATATACCAATTCGATAGGAGTCATTGAAGTTATCCAGACTACAGGTTTCCCTTGTTGTTTGGCATTAGCCAATTCTCGGTAGTAAATCTCATTCAGTGTGCCCAAGGCTGCTGATGCAGCCAACCTGACTGCTTTAAATGGAGTCGCTATCGGTTTATCTTGTTTTGTCTCCAATTCAAATCACCCCACCATTTCGATAAATGCTTGAACCATCGTCTTAAACTTACCACCCGCCCAACCCGTGTCCGAATGATCAACTACTAATACTGGAACCCCATTATCTTTGAGGCTGCTCTCGAGCCACGGGCGGTCATAAAGATGGGTGTCGCAATACTTCTGGGTTAGCAGGATGATTCCTTTGACGCGGTATTCCTTGGCCAACTTCAGCATGTGATACAACCTGGGCTCAGCAGGATGCTTGCAAGGACAGGGAACTTTTCGCAGATAACGCTCAGCCAGGGCTCTCAGGGGCTCGGCATTCTCATCAACCGCAGAGAAGTAGTAGCGGCTGCCGATATCTATATCGTCAACCACCACATTCCCACCGCTCTCCTCCACTGCTTGCAGCAGCTCAATTGTCTCGAAGGTATTCCCTGCTATCATGAGCCGCATTTTGCCATCAGGGGAACCCTTGGCGGACGAAAGGCTTGGCAGCAATTTGCGGAGCATTGCGTTATGCTCTTCCTTGGGCATGACAAGTCCCGCTCGCAACACCGCAAACGCCTCGCTGCCAGAAAGGGGAGGACCATCACGCAATCCAAGGTTATACAGCTCGTGTGCAAGGGCACGGTTTTCATTATACAGTTTGATAGCCTGCTTCAGTGACTGCTCGCTGATTTTCTTGTTAGTGTATTTCTCCAGAGATTCTTTGAATAGATGTAGCTCTTCGATGAAGAAGTCTACTGCTGCGTCAGTGCTCTTGCCGGGGACAGGCAAGAAGCAATAATAGGGGAGCTTGATATCTCTTTTCCAGATGCTGTAAAGGGCTCGGGTCATGTCGCAGGACTTGGGAAACACGGCTCCATCGAGGTAATTGTATCGCCCCTTCAGCGCCTCCTCGAGAGCACTCCTCATAAAGGAGCAGCAGATGCTGGGTAAGTGGGCGTCAGCAAGCTCTATGTTCTCAGAGCTTCCTCTGATGCGCAGAGGGATGAAACCAGCCGCATAAATGAGTTCCTCTGGTGTATAGTTACAGAAGTAACCGAATAACTTTTTGCCTGCCTTTTTCCATTCCTCCGCCAGTTTGTGCCTGTTGCGGTACGCCTCATCAAATTGGGAAATCATCATTGTTTATCTAGCCCCATCTCCTTTATGGCCTGGTCTTTCAGAACGAACTTTTGAACCTTGCCTGTTGGTGTCATGGGGAAATCATTCACAAATTTCACATACTTGGGAGCCTTATAGTTAGCCATCTTATCTCTGGCGAAGGCTATAATCTCTTCAGCGGTGGCAGTCTGACCTTCCTTCAGCTTTATAAAAGCTATGCCTACCTCGCCCATTCTTCTATCGGGCACGCCGGTCACTGCAACCATAGCAATCTTAGGATGGGTAAAGAGGAAGCTCTCTATTTCCGCCGGGTAAGCATTCACGCCGCCAGTGATGAACATATCCTTAATCCGACCAGTTATTTTTATATACCCCTTATCGTTCATGACGCCCAGGTCGCCAGTGCGGAACCAGCCATTCTCGTCAAAGGCTTTTTTGGTTTCCTCGGGCATCTTGTAATATTCTTTCATAACGAACCAGCCCTTGGTGCAAATCTCGCCCTGGGTGCCCCTGGGAACCTCTTTACCAGTCTCGTGATCCAGAATCTTCAGGTCGCAGCCTTCGAACAGAAGCTTGCCGGCGGTATTAGCAACCACCTCTGGCGGGTCTCCGCGGCGAGAGCAGGTGCTGATACCGGAATTCTCCGTCATACCATAGGCTGATATAACATCCTTGATACCCATCTTGTCCATAATGGCTTTCACCAATTCAGGTGCAACATCGGAACCGCCGATAATGCAGCTTGTTACCGAACGAGTGTTACGCTTGGGAAAATCAGGGTGGTCCATCATCATGATATACATCGTTGGCGAGCCGGTGAAATTGGTGGCCTTTTCTTCATCTATTAATCTCAGAGCCTCACCGGGGTC
>JBBIRL010000058.1:5232-10371 GCA_037441825.1 Dehalococcoidia bacterium
AAATTGAAGCATGGGCAGAATGCAGGCGCCGTGGCACGCCCCTAGCGTCATGCCGGTCATGTTACCCATATTATTATTGAACGGAGATACGACCAGAATGCGGTCCTTATCTGTCATCTGGAATCTCTCGCTGAAACCCTCGATAACCTGGATGTACTGGTCGTGAGTTGTTACGACACCCTTGGGGAAACCGGTTGTACCTGAGGTGAAGGGGATAATATAGACATCATCGCGCTTGACTGCCTGCTGCGCCTTCTTCAGTTCGGCGCTGCTGGCATAATCCTTCCCCATCTCCAGCACTTTATTGTAGTCGAGCATGCCATCGTAGCTCTGGCTGCTTACCATGATTACCCTCTTGAGTAACGGCAATTTCTCACTCTTTAGCTCATTGGGCTTGCATTTCTTGAGCTCAGGCAGGAGCTCGTAAATCATGGGAATATAATCGGATTTCAGGAAGCGGTCCTGCACAAAGAAAGTGGTAGTATCGGACTTTTTCAGGATATATTCCAACTCGTGAACTCTGAATCTAGTACTGATGGGGATGACTGGCGCCCCCAGTTTCACAGCGGCGAAATGAGCGTAAACCCACTCAGGGATATTCGCCATCCATATTGCTATCTTATCACCCTTCTTTACACCCAGTTTTAGCATGGCGTTGGCCATCGAGTTGACCTTGTCCATATAGGTGTCATACTTTATCCTCTGGTCACCCTGTACTATAGCATCGTTCTTCGGGAATTGTGTTGCCGCTCTATCAAACAGCTTTCCCAGGGTATCATCTTTCTTTGCCGTTAACATTTTCACTTACTCCTATGCTAGAGTACCGCTCATTACAAGGTTGAAATTTTCGTCCACTTCTTTTTGGATTGCGGCAATCTGTGCTTTGCTGAGGTTGTGGAATCTTCCCTGCTTCTTGATATATTCTTCAACTGGCTTCCTCTTCTCAGGAACATAGTTAACAGTTAGCTTGCCATTATCGTATTCATATAGGATCACGCTTCCCGTCTCGACTCCGAGGCGGGCGATCTCTATTCCCAGAGCGGGGTCATACTCCCATCCCGGAGGGCACGGGCAAATTATATGGATGAACGAGGGTTTGTCCAGCGATTTCGCTTTCTTGACCTTCATCATCAAGTCTTCGGGATAGGCTGAAGAGGCAGTGGCAATATAGATGTCGCCGTGGGCAGCCACAATCTGCTCGATGTTCTTTGTCCTGCCCTGTCTCCCGCTTAAAGTTGTCTTTGTCCTTGCCATGTATGGGGTGGAACCGCTCTTCTGGACACCAGTATTCATATAGGCCTGGTTATCGTAGCAAAGATAGATTATGCGGTGCCTTCTTTCCAATGCAGCAGAGAAGGTCTGCAGCCCGATATCGAAGATAGCACCATCTCCGGCCACGAGGACTAAATCGGCCTTAATGCCCTTTCGCTTCATGGCGACTTCCATGCCGCTGGCTGCGGCCCCGGCATGGCTATATGTGAAGAAGAAGAAGGGGACCGTCCAGCCCGTTAGCGGGTAGAAAGTGCCCACTGCTGAGAGGCAGCCGGCGTTATTAACAACTACCGCATTCTTATCGAAGGCGCTCAAAACCATCCTGATGGCATGGAGGCTTAGGCAACCTGCGCAGGAGGCAGTGCCCTTGCCCAGGCAGCCATCTCCCTCCTTTATTACTGCCCTTTGAACCTTCTCCCCTTTGAGGAGCTTTTCCCAGTTATCGTAGCCGCTTATAGTTGCCGTACGGTCGTCGAAGCCAATCTTGAACCACTCTACAAACTCATCGTCTCGCTTCGACCAGGCTGCCAACATCTCATCTATATCCATGCCGCTGATGTCCTTACCGCTAACGATGTAATTGGATATAGACGTCGGTGATTTTCGAAGGGCTGATTTTATCTCGAGGCAGGATATTCCAGAAGTGTTTCCAGGTGTGCATGCCCGGTCAATCACTAATATCTTCTTAGCATTGGAGAGGTATCTCTTAACCTCTTCTTCGGGGAAAGGCCTGAAGACTCTGAGCTTCAGCATGCCTACCTTTACGCCTTTCAGTCGGTGCTCATCTATTTTCTCCCTCACGACGCTGGCTATCGAACCCATCGCCACTATGATGAACTCTGCATCTTCAGTCTTATAGGCCTCAACCAGGTCGTAGTTGCGCCCGAACATCTGCGCGAATTCTTTGCAGGTATCCTTTATCACCTGCTTGGCGTCCTGCATAGCCTGGTATTGCTCCAGCTTGAAGCTGGGATACTGAGTCATGACACCTGGCCCCTGAGTCATAGGATAGTCAGGGTCAACGAACACGTGCTTCGGCTTATACTTGGGCAAAAATTTATCCACCTTGGCCTGCTCGGGAATGTCCACCAGCTCGAAGCTGTGGCTCACCCTGTGTCCCTCCGATACCACAAAGGAAGGCAGCAGCACCTTATCGTTTTCGCTGATTTTATATGCCATTATTACGGAATCTACGATCTCCTGCCCGTTCTCGCAATAGAATTGCAGGAAACTGGCATCCCTCTCCGACATGGAATCGGAGTAGTCGCTCAGCAATCCTTGAGGTATTCCTATCTCCCGGCTGTCTATGGCTAAGACTACTGGCAGGGCCATGCCCGAAGCTGCCCATAGCATCTCGCGCATCAGAGCAAGACCTTGAGAGCAAGTGCAATTGAAAGTCCTGCATCCTGCTGCTGAGGCACCGACACAGACACCCATTGCACCCAACTCGGATTCAACGTTCACAATATCAGCATCCAGCTCGCCGGCTGCAACCATCTCGTGAAGCTCTTCCGATGCTGGAGTGGCGGGGGTAATGGGATAGGCGCTTATAACCTCGGCCCTTGATAACTTAACACCGTGAGCTATGCATTGATTTCCTGAAAGAAACATCTCCATGTTATTGAGCCTCCTGCACCATTTGAATTACCCCTGCGCAGCATTCGTGGCTGCAAATCCCACAGCCTTTGCAGTAGTCATAGTCAAACTCGTATGTGCCATTTTTCTTGGATACACAGATGTCAGGGCAGAAGTACAGGCAATTGTTACACTCCCTGCAAATGCCGCAGGAGAAGCACCTCTTTGCTTCTTTTACGCCTTTCTCCTCCGGGATGCCTCGATTGATCTCAGAGAAATTAGCTACCCTCTTGGCAGCCGATAATTCGGGTGGTCTTACCGCTGCCTGCCGCGGGAAGTAAGCGGTGTTTATTTCCTCATATTTGGCCAGCTCTTTCGCCTGCTTTTCCTCAACAGGCGTGCCCTGCAGAGCATTGCCTATGAAGCGAGCGGCTCGCCTGCCGGAGGCTATGGCATCCACTACCCTGCCAGCACCGGTAACAGCATCGCCGCCGCCGAACACCTGCATTCCCTTTGCCTTGCCACCTTTTTCAGCAAGCTTGAAATCCTTCGGGAGCAAGGAAAGGTCAGACGACTCGCCGATAGCGGTGATCACCGTATCGGCTTTCATCTTAAACATCGAGCCCTCTATAGAAATCGGCCTCTTTCTGCCGCTTGCATCCGGTGCCCCCAGCTTCATTCTAACCAATTCCACCTCTTTAATCTTGCCGTCCTGGGCTATTATCCTGGTGGGGGCTGCTAAATAGACGATTTCGATTTTCTCTTTGACAGCCGCCTCGATTTCCTCTTCCACCGCAGGCATCTCATCCCTGGTTCTGCGATAGACTATGGTAGCTTTCGAGCCAAGCCTGATAGCTGACCTGGCAGCATCGATGGCTGTGTTGCCGCCGCCGACGACTATCACGTTCTTCCCGATTTTAGCCTTGCCGTCCAGATTCAACTGTCTCAGGAACTCGGTGCCTGAAATAACTGCGGCCGCATCTTCACCGGGGATACCCAGCTTCGCGCTGACGTGGGCTCCTGTGGCAACGAAAACGGCCTCGTAATCCTTTAGCTCGCTAATATCCTTAACCTTGGCGCTGGTCTTGAAGGTCACGCCCAGCGCCTTGATATCGGCAATCTCCTTATCCAGTATCTTCCGGGGCAGACGGTACTTGGGTATTCCTACTCTAAGCATACCGCCGACTTCAGGCAGAGCCTCGGAGACAGTCACCTGATAGCCTTCCTTGACCAGGAAGTAGGCACAGGAGAGGCCCGCGGGCCCCGAGCCCACTATAGCTATCCTCTCTTTTTTCGACGCTGCCTTCGATTTCTCAGTTACCTTCTCGCTGATAGCGTAATCAGCAACCAGCCTCTCCAATGTATGGATAGCCATTGCCTCATCGTATTTGCCTCGGTTGCACTCCTTCTCGCAGGGGTGAGGACAGACCCGCCCGCAGACGCCAGGTAATGGGCTAGTCTCCTTTATTAATTTCCAGGCATCCAGGAGTTTTCCTTCGCGGACTAATTTGATGAAACCCTGGATATTATTTCCGGCAGGGCAAGCGTTATTGCATGGCGGCATCTTCTCCTCATGCACCGGCCGAAAATATCTCCAGCTTCCTGTCTTATTGACGAAGGCTATGGTGCCGGCTGCATGGATGCCTGCGCCTCTAATGTACACCTTTACCACGTTTCACCTCTTCATATCCAGCTTTAATGGCCTTGATATTAAGGGCTAGCTTTTCCTTGGAGAATCTGGAAAGGATGAGTTGAGTGCCTTTCTCCAGAGAATCCAGCGAAATCAGCCCTGTAGCGGCAGCGAATGCCCCGATCATTACCGTATTGGTGATGGGCATCTTCAAGATGTCGACTGCTATAGGTGTGGCATCTATGTAGGTTGTATCGTGCTTGAGCCCCAAATCCTTGGGTGAATTGACCACCAGCTTGCCGCCATCTTTCATGGCTGCCTCGACATTTACCGCTTTCACCAGCATGGGGTTGAGTACAATCACGTAGTCGGGAGCTAAAACCACCCCGCGCTCAGCAATAGGCTTGTCTCCTATTCTCCCGTAAGCCTCTACCGGAGCGCCACGGCGCTCCACAGTAGCCGCCATACATGATTGCCCATATTTGCCCTCATAGGTAGCAGAAGCACATAGAATATGGGCAAGGGTAACTGCACCCTGACCGCCCCTCCCGTGCACTCGTATTTGTATCATACTTACGACCTCCGCTAAATATAACCTTACCTATCCGGCTAGTTTACAACCCACTGAGGTTCTTCTCCCTTAATAACGCGCATTATGTTGC
>JBBIRL010000059.1:0-10271 GCA_037441825.1 Dehalococcoidia bacterium
GGCACATCAGCAACCTGGTGGCGCAGTACAGCCTCGCCTTCCCCGAGGTGAGGTTCACCCTTATTATTGATGGCCGTACCACCTTTCGCTCTCCGGGCAGCGGCAGCCTCAGGGAGGTGCTGGGAGCGGTGTACGGTCTCGATGTCGCTAAAGCTATGCTAGCGATAGAGGTTAAAGAAGACGCAGACCCTCTGCTGCCCGGCATCACCGGCTTCGTCAGCCCCATCTCGCTCACCCGCGCCAGCCGCAGCTACATGAGCTTCTTCGTCAATCGGCGCTGGGTGCAGAGCCGTATGGCCACCTATGCCCTGGAAGAAGCCTATCACGGCCTGCTCATGGTCGGCAGGCATCCCATAGCTGTTATCAATATCTCGCTGTTACCTCAAGAGGTGGACGTCAATGTCCACCCTACTAAAAACGAGGTCAGGTTCCGCAACGAGCGCGATATCTTCTCCGCCGTGCAGAAAGCCGTTAGAGCCACCCTGACCGCACAGGCACCCATGCCCACGCTAGATACCCTGCCTCAGCCTCAACCTGCTCCGGCAGTGCCCACAGAGCGCCTGCCAGCCTTCGATGTCAGGCCGGGCGAGGCAGTGGCCAAATCTCCGGTTGCAGTGCCGCCCAGTGTCGAGCCTGTCGCCAAATCGTTACCCATCCTGCGCGTCGTGGGACAGCTTGCCAATACCTACGTCATCGCCGAAGGGCCCGACGGCATGTACCTCATAGACCAGCACGCAGCACATGAGCGCGTCCTCTTCGAAAAAATCCGCAACGAGCGTGCGCGCAGAGCCATTGAGGTCCAGGGCCTGCTCGAGCCCGTGCCGGTGGAGCTTACGGTGCGCCAGCAGGAGCTGCTGGAGTTGCAGTCTGAAGCCCTCTCCGAGTACGGCTTCGGCATAGAGCACTTCGGCGAGCGCACTTGCCTGGTGAGGTCGGTGCCCGCTGTGCTCAGGGGGCAGAACGTGGCGCAGTCGCTGGTTGAAGTGCTGGACTTCCTGGCCGAAGGGGAGAAGGGAGACCGTCGCGAGGAGATTGCTATTTCGCTAGCCTGTCACGGCGCAGTGCGGGCAGGGCAGGCATTGCGTCATGAGGAGATGCGGGATTTAATAAGGCAACTGGAGCAGGCATCTCAACCCCGCACCTGTCCGCATGGCAGGCCAACCATGATCCACCTCAGCTCCACTCAGCTCGAGAAGGGCTTCGGCAGAAGGTAGCTCTACAGCCTCAGATACCCGTGGGCATATAGCGTCTTGTTCTGCAAGATATTGATGGTCTTGGCTATATCGCTCAGCACGGGGTCGCTCATGTTCACCTGG
Source organism: Dehalococcoidia bacterium (assembly GCA_037441825.1). Classification (GTDB taxonomy): domain Bacteria; phylum Chloroflexota; class Dehalococcoidia; order SZUA-161; family SZUA-161; genus JACWAE01. Next base: position 1,317 of record JBBIRL010000059.1, read on the forward strand.
CTGATGTCGTACTCCTCCATGGCTGCATACGCATCGTAAAGTCCCAGATAGAGCCTGCCCTTAGCTGTGGAATCGTCTCTGGTGTCGAGGATGCGTACTGCCTCCATGGTCTCTTTGTCCAGCGGGTCTAGTATTGCCGAATCCAGGCCTGCGCCGGCCATCATTATCATGAACACCCGGTTGAGCAGTGGGCGAAGTTCAGGAGGGCATTGGTTGGACACATTGGACAGGCCGCAGGTAGTCTTCGGTGGTGGGTCAGCCAACTGTTTAAAGAATCGCACCGCATTTATAGTCTGCTGCGCCTGGTCCTGGTTGCCGTTTACTGTGAGCACCAGGGGGTCGAGCCAGATGTTCTCGATGGGCACGCCGTGCTGTGCCGCTGCGGTGAAAATACGCTCGGTGGCGAGTTCGACGCGGGCGTCGGCGGTGGTGGGGATGCCGCCTTTCGCCAGGGTGAGGGCGATGATATTGGCGTTATACTTAGCTGCCAGAGGCATCATGGCGCCCATGCGCTCCTCTGTAGCATCGGTGCTGTTGATAAGCGCCTTTTTCTTGCAAACCTTAAGCCCGGCCTCGATAGCAGCGGCGTTGGAGGTATCCAGGGAGAGGGGCAGGTGTGTGACTTCCTGAATGGTATGCACCATCCAGGGCATGACCTCATGTCCTGCCTTTTTCTGAGGGCCGATGTTGAGGTCCAGATAGTCAGCGCCCTTCTCAGCCTGCATTTTCGCCAGGTTCTGGATAAATGCTTTATCGCGATTCTCGACTGCCGCTTTCACATCCTTCGAGATAATGTGGATGCACTCACCGATGGCGATCAGCTTCATCTGATTCCCTCCTTCTTGTAATCCTCTTTTGCTCTTTTTTCTAAAAGGAATATTTGTCAACCCTCTAATCCCCCCTTTTGTAAAGGGGGCCAGGGGGATTTATACTATTTCTCTTCCTTATACCAGCCCCAGTTTCTTGGCTACCTCAGCTACCCCTTTTTGGAGTTGCGAGGCGGGCGGCAGCTCGATAAGCGGCGTCCCTTGCGCCTCCAGTTCCTTGATTTTCGGGTCTTCAGGTATCAGGCCGATAATTTGTAGAGATGCCTCCTCTATAGTCTGGGCGATTTTGGGCGGCAGAGGGCTTGTGGCACGGTTGACGATGAGATAAATCTTACCCACGTAAGTCCTCAGGTCCTTTATCAGCGCCTGCATGTTGGCGGCGGTGAGGATGCCTCTCACTGTGAGGTCCGAGACCAGGAGCATGATATCTATATCCCGCGTGGTCTGTCTGCTGATGTGCTCCATGCCCGCTTCGCAATCTATGACCACATAGTCGTAGTTCTTCCCCAGCCGGTCAACGCAGGTGCGAATCATGTTGTTGGCAGCGCAGTAGCATCCCGGGCCCTCGGGGCGTCCCATGGCCAGCAGGTCTATTTGTGACGACTCCACCAGGGCCTCGCTTATCTTTATATCCAGGTAGTCCTGCTTGGCCAAACCGGGCTCCATGGTTCTGGCCTTCACCTTGGCTGCCATCTCCTCTCTCACCTTGCCCACGGTATCGTTCAGGGGCAATCCCAGGGCCAGGTTGAGATTGGTGGCCGGGTCGGCATCGATAGCCAGCACCGCACCCTTTTGGGAGAGCAGTTTGATGAGCAGGGCGGCGATAGTAGTCTTGCCACTGCCGCCTTTACCAGCGATAGCTATAGTAGTAGTCATAATGATCAGATACGATGTTCAAAAACTAGGGAAGGGGTAGAACACTGAACTGACCCTCATCTACCCCTTCTCTCAAAATAAACTCGCTATTAAGCCTTCCAATGCTCCTTGAGGAAGCCGCCCACAGCCATGGCCTCGCGCGGCCCCACCATTATCTTCCAATCGGGCAGCGCCTCCTCGAGTTCGCCTCTCAGCACAGCTACGCCACCGGGGATAACCAGGTTCTTGTGGCTCACCTTCTCCGCTGCGTTCTGTCCCTTAACCGTCTTGGCTATCTTATCGGCATCGAATTTACCTGCCGACCAGGCGGTTAGCACCGAGAGTCCCTCCGTATCGCAGACCAGCAGCCATGAGGACCAGCCCGATGCCTCCAGCTCTCCGGCTATGGAGAAGTAGGTCAGCGAGAAGTTCGTGGTGACGCAGAGCGGGCTTGTCGGCTTGGGCTCCAGGATTTGATATAGGCCTGGCTTCATCTGAATCGGCTTCTGCGGGTCGGTGTACACATTGAGCCGCAGCGTTATCAGCGCATAAGCTGTAGCAGGAGAGAAATGGTCCAGGACAATGATGCCTCCGTATTTGGCAATGTGCTGCCCTGCCAGAATCGCTTCCTCATCGGGTGATGCTGCGCCCTCTCCGGGGAAGGATATTAGAGGATAGCCCACCGGCTCAAACCTCTTGTTCAAGGCTAACCTTCGCATCTGGGTAAAGGTGACCAGTGTATCGCCGAAGCTTCTAACGCCGGGGTCGAGGATGAGGTCTTCCACGCCGGCCTTCGCCGCCTTATCGGTCAGTTCGGCCAGCTCGTTCAACCCATCCGAGCTGCGGACGGCTAGAGGGCAGGCATGTTTCTTGGCCAACTCAATCATCTTGTCGATATTTTCCTTGGTTGCGGCGTAGATAGCGGGCCTGGCCTTGGCCACTTTATCCAGCGCTGCGCCAATACTGTCGGGGTTTGTCGCCATCAGGACCAAGGGCAGAGCGGTCTTAGCGCTGACTGCTGCAACACACTGAGCGAATGTGGCTGCGTTTCCGGAGTCGTTCTGGATAGCGATGCCGTCGATGCCGAATGTCATCCCCACGCGGTCTACCTTGTAATGGCTGACCTCTTCAGCGGTCTTGGCGGCCTTTTCCGCGCCAGCGGAATCCTTGACCCTGATCACGAGTCCGGGACGATGGAAGAAAGTTTTCTCATGGCGGAACAGGACTGTCTCGTTGCCCACCTCGATTTTCTTATCGCCGGCGCCCACAGCCACCAGGCGAATCGGCGGCTTGGAGGCTGCTTCCAGCGACTTCTTCGCTTCATCGCTGACATACTTGCAGGCTGAAAGCTCAGCCTGGCTTGCTGCCAGCTTCATGGCAAAGGCCAGACACGTAGGCTGGCCGCATTCCTTGCAGTTCGTTTTGGGTAGGAATTTATAGATTTGAATACCTGTCAGTGCCATTGTTCAGGTCTCCTTTCCTCTATTTTTTCCCTATCAGCTTATGGATGGTAGACTTAATCCGCTCTACGGACTTGGGGTGTAACAGGGTGACTATATTAGAGCCGGCATTGAGCACGGTTAAAGCGGTAAGTTCCTCCCAGACCAGGCCTCGCTCTTCCACCGAGCCCCAGCCGGGTGGCATACCCTGACTGGCTTTGGCTTCTTTCTGTCGCCATGCCTCTGAACCTGCGTGGCTCAAAACAGGCATGCTGACCATAGCATCGCCGCCCAGGGCGGCCAGCCGCACGCGCTCACGAATGGAGAGGGCGTACTCCAGGCCGTACCCCAGCGCTCCGGTGTCCAGGTCCATGATGATGGAGTCCGCAGGCACGCCTATGTCGGTGAGCAGGATATTAAGCTGTTTCGCCAGGTTTATGTCCAGAGGACTCTTGGCGATGGCGACATGCCCGTCTGATATACATACGGCAGCAACTGTGCGGTAGTTTTTCTCCTCGCAGTTGCCCATAGCGATACGCTGTCCTTTTGCTGCCTCGGACACCGCAACCAGAACGGCGTTATCCTTCTCGGCTACCCCGGGACCTATGGCAATGAGCGGCAGGTCAACCGCCGACAGCACCTTGTCCACACACTTCTTGGCTTCGGTAGCGCCGGTATTGCCCATCTCAGGATGGGCGCTCACCAATCTCAGCGATATGGCCTCGGCACCGTATTCTGCCGCTTTCTTGGCCCAGGTTGCCGGGTCTTTCACTGCATCGCCCCAGGCAGAAAGCAGGCTCGGAGACCAACCGGTTGGCTCCTTGTCCTGAATTTCTATAGCTACCTTGGGTGGATGGGGGACGGAGCCTTCGAAACTGAGGAAAGGCAGGGTATTCTCGCCGCCCAGGACTATCTCTTTTCTCTTGCCCCCGCCCAGTTTCACCTCTCGTATCTTCCCGGTCCATTTCTCTATGGGAATTTCTACAGGCATAGTGGAACTCTCCTTTCTCTAATGTGGAGCACAAAAACTACGGAGCATAAAACAAGGGTCGAGTAGAGCGACCCCTGTTTTATACGTAAAACCCCTTTTCATGTCATAGCTATATCAGCCGATAATCGGGTCCATACTTAGAGCGGGATGGCCTTTCTGCTCAAGGAAGGGGAGCAACTGCTCCACCGTGGTAACCTGGCTGCCATCGGCGACCTTGTCCATGAGGTCAGGCACACCCTCGCGCTCACAGGCCGCTTTCAGCTCCTCTGCCAGTTCCTCTTTCAGATTCTTCGACAGCCAGACCAACCTCTTGATGCCGCCCTCCACCGGGATGAACTTCTTGCTCGTGACATATATCTTACCGTGTCCCATCATGCCCGGTGTTTGCAAGCCGCCGCCCACCGTGCCCATCAGGGTGGTGAAAGTCATGCCGCAGGGGGTCATGCCGTAGTCATCACGCGAGACGACCATGACACCGTTGGCTTCGGGTATGACGGCCATGACGCACTCGCAGCAGCCGCAGGTGGTCATCGGGGCATCCATGAGTGAGTAGATAGTAAACCTCTCTATCTTTTTCTGTGAGTGTTCATTGACGAATTTGTTCACACCTTCCCACTCACCGTTTTTCTCGTTAATTACCCTGCCCTTGGGTACCGGCTGGTTGGGTCCTGTGGGCTTGATTTCAAACGCTGCCCGGCAGTCGAGCCAGCTATAAGCGCCGCATAGTCCCACGCGCTCCGGATTGATCACGCAGACGTGGGTCGGAGCGAAGGACTGACACAGCGTGCAGCTATAGAAAGTGTCCACCGCCTCATCGGTAAGCCCGGCCATGCGAGCATTTCTTTCTTTATATACGGCACGGGCCTGTTCGATTAACTCTTTCACCTTGTTGGGCTCCGTATATAGTGTTACCTGCACCTTGTCTACTATAGCGCCGAAGTCATTCTTTAAGCATGTATGCAGGATATCGCCGAAATGACGCAGCCTTAGTCCTTTGGCGACTGCGTTCTTGTGTATTCTTATCCATGTTATATCTCTCTGTCCCTGGTGTGAGAGCCCCTCAGCGCCGTTCATCATGTGGTGAATCTGGCGCTCCAGCACCGGCTCGAAGTCCTTCTGCATCTTGCGTCCGGCTACATCGACCACGATGCCCAGCGGGTTCTTTGAGCCTGCTGCGAAGGTGTCCATATCGGGCCCCACTACCGTGACCTTGCCGTCCTCGACCTCGTCCAGCTTCTTCATTCTCAACCATTCGAAGCACATGCCGCCCTTGCCGCCGAACTCGCACGCCAGGTCAGCCCTGCGTACAACCTCGCCCTCGAAAGCGGGGCCGAAGGCAACGGGTATGGGGACTTTGGCTATCCTGATCTTAATGCCGCGCAGCTCGATGCATCGCTGCACCAGCCTCTCTGCTTTCTCAAGGTCATCCTTGCCAGGGATGTCATCGAAGGGCATGCTGACCACGTGTTCGAATTTGGTGATTCCCGTAGGCAGTATATTGGGTATCACGGTGTCGGCGAATGCAGGGAATCCGTAGTTTATAGCCCCTGCTGCCGCTGCATACTCCATATCGGTAATCGGGCCCAGGGCGAGCACGAAGGCGAAGCAGCGGAACTTGTTATAGAGTAGGATTTTTCGGTAATCTCCCGGTTCGACGCCGCCGAAGCTCAAGGCAGCGCGGGTGGCGAAGCCCAGAGCGTAGATAGCCGAGACAATATCGGTGCCGAAGGGCACTATGAAGGTATCATAGCCCATATCGACGTTAGCCTCTCGCAACTGGTCGGCGACATTGCGGCCATTCCTGTTGCTGCAGATGAAAATGAGCTGTCCCTTGGACTGTAGCTCGCGCACAATCTTAACCGCCACCTCAGTGCTCTTGGCGCAGCCTACCAGAGCAGCGAATCCGGGCATTCTACCGTCGACCAATTGAATGCCCCAGGCTCTCATCTGGGTATCATTTATGGGGCCGTTGTATTCGAAGCCGTCCTTCTTCTCGGGCTGCTCGCCTTTGGCAAAGCGGACAGCCTCGATAGTTTCGAAGGCATAGAGGGTAGCTGCCCCGGCATCAAGAGTTTCGCCAAGGTATGGCAACCACATGTTCTCCCCTGGCACCGGTGGCAGCAGGCCCTTGGCATAATCCATGACAGGTACCAGTTCGCCCAGCTTCTGCACCTTCATACCTAGAAGCCCCCAGATGGTGGGGAGGTAAAATGCCGTACCCCCGCCTATCTTGTCCTTGAATACTACGGGGGTATCTGGCCCCATCTTCTTCAGGGCATCCTGCAGCGTATCATCCGCCATTTTGACGGCGGCGTGAGCGCCTCTAATTGCTCGAGTGGCGATAAATTTCGACATCTTTCTAAGCCTCCCTTAATATCTTCGGAAGTCGCCGGACATCGGTGCGTCTATAGGATTGGTGGAACTCATGCGGCTGGCCTTGAGGAACCCTGGGCTGATTTCCTGCAAGGACATTTTCTTGCGCGGGTGGGCCGAAGCCGCTCTCAGCACCTCATGGGCTTTTTCAGCATGAGCATCGTCAGCATGGACGCTGACTACGATGCCGCCTAGAGAGATAGCACGTTGATAGTAGCTGACCGTATCATCGGGGACGCCCCAGAACTCAGCCAATGCTTTTGCCAGTTCGTTACCTGATTTGGACAGGGAGGTAGCATGCCCCATAGCGGTCACCGCACCCACATCGGCCACCGGTTTGATATTCTCATCCAGCTCTTTCTTGCCCTTGACGCTGGTGACGATCCCTATCTCCTCCGCCTTGAAGCCTTTGGCCTTGAGCTCGCTTATTGCCTTTTTCGCATCCTCGGGTCTTCGGAAGAGCTTTGTCTGTACTTTAGCCATGACACACTCCTTAGCTAGAGTTTATTTCATTCTGTGCAACAAATAAAAAGCCTTGTCCTTTATGCCCTTATTGCACAAGGTGTCCAAGGCATCTTCTCTCGAATAAGCAACAGTAAATCACAGCAAAAATTAGGCTAATCGGATAGACCCCACCAAAATAAAATTCTAACATAGGCTCGAAGGCTAGTCAAGCTCAGTTTTTCGCACTTTATATTCGGTAGATTGGGCACCTGCTCCAACTATGCCTGCGTAGGCAATTCACGAATCGCCCATATCTACCTCCCTCTTTCTGAAGGGGGATATTACTTCCTTTCGCTGTGGTACCTCTATAAGGAAGACGTATTCGTAGCCCATTTAGTTTCACAACTACTGGTGTATAATACTATAGTCGAAAGCCATCTAGCCCTGGAGATAAAGCGAAGGGAAACAGCGAACATGCTCTCAAGACTAACACTGCCTAAACGCATAGGTAGACTGGACGAGCTTGCTCACAATCTGTGGTGGAGCTGGCATCAGCAGGCGCGCGACCTGTTTAGAGCGTTGGACTATCCCATGTGGAGGTTAACCGGCCACAATCCGGTCAAGCAGCTACGCGATTTAAATCCTGATAAATTGAAAGCCGCCGCCAATGATCCCCACTTCCTCTCTTTGTATGATTCCGTGATGGCAGCCTTTGACGCCGATATGTCAGCCCGGGACACCTGGTTCAATGCTAATTATCCCGGCCTGCTGCCGGGTCCTGTTGCCTACTTCTCTATGGAGTTTGCCATCCACAACTCCCTACCTATTTATGCTGGCGGGCTGGGGATACTTGCCGGCGACATCTGCAAGGAGGCAAGTGACCTGGGGCTGCCCGTAGTCGGGGTCGGATTCATGTATCCCCAGGGCTATTTCCATCAACATATCTCCGCTGAAGGTTGGCAGGAGGAGATATACAGTCAGTTGGATTTCAGTGAGACGCCGATAACTCCGGTTTCTCTGCCTGGTGGTCGGAGCCCTTTGGTCAAGATTCAGCTAAATGACAGGTCTGTGCACATTGGTGCCTGGCGAATCGAGGTAGGCCGCACCACCGTATATTTGCTGGATACTAATGTTGAGGAGAATGCTCCTCAGGACCGCCAGTTGTCCGCTCGCCTCTACATAGCCGACCGGGAGCTACGCATACAGCAGGAGATGGTCTTGGGGATTGGGGGCGTGCGCGTTCTCAGGGCTCTGGGCATCAAACCAACTCTCTGGCATGCTAACGAAGGCCATACGGCTTTCATGATGTTGGAGCGTATCAGGGAGGAAGTAGAGCAGGGTGCAACATTTGACAAAGCTGTCACAAAGATACGGGCAACTACCGCTTTCACCACCCATACGCCGGTCCCTGCCGGCCACGATATTTTCTCCACGGAGCTTGTAGAGAGGTCATTTCACAACTACTGGGATTCGCTGGGGATAGACAGGGCTAAATTCCTGGGTCTGGGGCGGCAGGATGGCGATGGAGGCCAGGTCTTCAATATGACAGCGCTCGCCCTGAGAATGGCTGATAAGTGCAATGCCGTGAGCCAGCTTCACGGTACAGTGACACGAAGGATGTGGCACGTGCTCTGGCCTGAATTCAAAGAAGACGAAGTACCTATCTTTTCGGTGACCAATGGAATCCATGTGCCCACCTGGGTTGCTCCCGAGATGTGCCGCCTTTTCGAAAAGTATCTGGGAAATGACTGGTTGCAAAAGCACGACGACCCTGAGCTTTGGGAGCGTGTCATGGATATCCCCGACGAAGAATTCTGGGCAGTCCGCGAGCTTCTGAAGCGCAAACTTAAGGGAGCTATGCTTGATTGGGCGCAGCAGCGATGGACGGAAGCTGAGGTAATGCCGCAGCAGGTGCTGGCGATGGGCTCTCTGCTCAACCCCGAGTTGCTTACTGTTGGTTTTGTGCGGCGTTTTGCTGAATACAAACGGCCGGCGCTTATTTTCCGGGATGTCGAACGTCTGAAGA
>JBBIRL010000060.1:0-10264 GCA_037441825.1 Dehalococcoidia bacterium
TGCGGGTGACAGAGCACCCGCGCTATTTTCATGCTTCGTGGTGCTGATTGCAATCGGCATGGCGGATTCCTGCGAAAGCAGGAATCCAGTAATTCCCCCTTTACTAAAGGGAGTCAGAGGGATTATCATGAATCATCCGTTGTGCAGGGCAGTGTCCTGTGACGCAACCTTATTAGCGACTGGCCGGGTGTCGGCCGCTCCAGCATTGTCAGGAAAGGAGAAACACATGAAACGAAGGTCTCCCCGCTGGTATGTCCTCCCTCTTTTCATCCTCCTGGCGCTCAGCTTGTTCTCTTTGACATCCTGCCTCGGGTCTCAGAGCAAACCGGTCAGCGCCTTCTATGACTCAGGTGCAAATGACCTCACTATGACCGGTGCTCAGTTCGGTCAATACGTGCTGTTCCGCTTTGACACCGATGCTTCGGAGCATACCCTGACCACTCCGAGTGCGGCGGATATCGTCGCTCGTTTCTCGTCTCCGGTTGTGGGATCGGTGTCTGTCTTTGCGGTGACGGCGGACGGCAGCCACATCGTTACACTCAGCGGTGGCACGAATGTTACGGTCAAGCCCAGCGCCTCGACCATTGCCGGAAACACCACCCTTACGATTTTCTGCGAGCTTGACAACGTGAACAAGGGCAGTGAAGCCGTGATTATCTATTAGTTGGCGCCATGGCGAATACGGCTGCTTCCAGGCTGGTCAGACAATAACAGGGGAGCAGCGAAGAAATAAGCTGAATGTGTGTGGAGGAGGAAGGACATGAAAACACTGGGTAAGCTGGCCATCTTCGAAAATCTCAAAGAGATTGCTAATCCGGAGCATACTGCGCTCGTTCTCTGGGACTGCCAGAACGGACTGGTGGACCACATCTTTAACAGGGAAGAGTTCCTGGCGAACCTCAAGGCGCTGCTTGTCGCTGCCCGCCGCCGGAAAATCCCCGTAATCTATACCAAAATCACCCCGCTGCCCGCAGGCTACCAGTCTGGCTGGGGCATCTACCAGGCCATGAAACGCTTCGGTGTAGACGACCCCTCGAAAATCCCCGTCTTCATGAAGCCGGGCAGTCCCGAAGCCGAAATTGCCGCGGCGCTGGCGCCAGCCGAGGGCGAAGTCGTGCTCAACAAGCATACGGCCAACATCTTCTTTGGCACCAACTTTGAGCAACTGATGCGCTTCCGCGGGGTCCAGACTATTCTCTTCACCGGTATCGCTACTGAGTACGGAATTGAGCATAGTGCCCGCGAGGCCGCCATCCGCGGCTTCTACACTGTCGTTGTCTCCGACTGCGTCTCCTCGACCGACAAGACAACGCACGAAATGGCCCTCAAGATATTGCCTCGCATGTGCCTGGTGCTGCCCTCGAAAGATATTATAAAAGAATGGGCGTCATAGCCCCTGGACTTTAGGATCTTATTCCTGCGCCAGCAGCAACCATAGGGTAGGGGCTCTGTCCCCTACCAGATAATGCGGGTGACAGAGCACCCGCGCTATTTTCATGCTTCGTGGCGCTGCTTGCAATCAGCATGATGGTTTCCTTTTTTTCTAAGAAGGGCGGTGGGGGATTACGTAGCCAAAGGGAGACACCGCAGGGGCTATTATGGAGAGGGTTTTATTCCCGGCGCTCAAGAACGACTTGGTTTGAAGTGTTTAGACAGGTCAGCACTTGTTTGTGTTGCTCAACAATCTTGCGCATGACGGCCGCAAGAAAGAGAGGAAAAGTCAAGAAGAATCAAGTACTAAATAGTTGACCAATATAGTACAATTGGAGAAGAGGTGGATAGGTATGCCTTTCGAATGACCCTGGAGCTGCTCTGGAGATAGAATGCAATGGAAATATTCAAGGGTTCGGTTTTGATAGTTGACGATGAAGAATCGACAAGGAAAATGCTTTTGCATATACTCGCAAGAGAGTGCTACTACTGCGTTACCGCCTCAAGCGGACTGGATGCTCTTGACAAATCTGCGGTGTCCGATTTTGATGTAGTTCTTTTGAATGCGACAATGATGGGCGTGTCAGTAATAGACATGCTTCCCAGGCTTAAAGAGCGTTGTCCTGACGCCCGGGTTATTATGGTTGTGTCAACCCTTGACAGAAAAGCAGTAGAGGAAAGCATGCGTCTCGGAGCCTATGATTATGTAACAAAGCCTCTTAACATATCCGATCTTATGTTGCGAGTCGAAAGCGCAATGGCTAGTAAGAGGCTGACTCTTGACAAGAGACCACTGGCAAATAGCTGGGCAAAACTAAAAACTTAGGGGCCCGGTCTCCTCGCCTTATGCTTCTTCCCCAAAGGGCTAAGGGGGATTACTACTCCACTTTTCACCACGCGTTTGTTCGTATTCCGTAGTGGTACAGCGCGCTGTGCCACTACTTTCATGAAACCCGCGTTTGCCCCTCCCCCCAACTGCTTCACCTTGACAAACGTCCTGCTATCGCATATAAAAGCCTTAAATGAAGATTTGCCTTCTGACCTACAGGGGAAACATGTACTGCGGCGGGCAGGGGGTCTATATATGCTATTTGGCCGGGGCGCTCCAGGAGCTGGGGCACGAAGTCCACATAGTATCAGGCCCTCCTTACCCCACTCCTCCTGAGGGCGTCAAGCTACACAAGGTCTTAGGGCTCAACCAATTCACTCTTCCCTATCGAGCCCTCTTCAAGCCCTAATGCCACTCAACCTCTATGAGATTGCGGCGGTGCACATCGGGTTTTTCCCCGACATATTAACATTCAGCATGAGGGCATACTTCAAACTGCGCGAGCTTATTTCCAGCGAAAGGTTCGACGTCATTCACGATAACCAGACCCTGGGCTACGGCCTGCTTCTGATGAAAAGCCTCGGCGTGCCCGTCGTCGCTACCATACATCACCCCATCACTGTAGACCTGGCAGCCTCTTTGGCCCAATCCGATACATTCAGGCGTGGCATCAGATGGACGATGTTCTATTCCTTCCTCACCATGCAGGGCATAGTGAGCAGACGCATGGCAAGAATCATTACGGTCTCCCAGTCCTCGGCGGAGGATACCGCTCGCGCCTTCAAATTGCGCAAAGACAGGGTCAGGGTTGTCTATAACGGCATAGATACCGATATGTTCAGGAAGCTTGACCACGTCGAGAAAGAGCCGAACAGCCTGGTCGTAGTGGGCAAAGTCGAGGACAAGACCAAGGGCATCCCCTATCTGCTGGAGGCGGTGAAACTGCTCAAGGGCGACGTCGATGTCAAGGTATACGTCGTGGGCAAGCAGGAAGCCAGTGAGGGGTACGGCAGGAACCTGGCGCAGCAGCTCGGCATCTCCGACAGGGTTATTTTCACGGGCTACATCGGCACAGACGAGCTGGTCAGGCGGTATTCTTCGGCAGAGATAGGGGTCACCGCTTCCGTTTATGAGGGCTTCGGATTGCCTGCGGCGGAGGCGATGTCCTGCGGTACCCCCGTTATCGCCACGAGGGCCGGGGCACTGCCCGAGATAGTAGGTGACGGTGCCACCGGAATTCTGGTGCCGCCGGGAGACCCCCAGGCGCTGGCAGCAGCGATAAAACGCCTTCTCGCCGATAAGCCGCTGAGGCAAAGGATGGGGCAGGCAGCCCGCAAGAGGATCGAGGACTTCTTTAGCTGGCAGGCAGCAGCCCGCAAGACTGTCGAAGTCTACCGCGAGCTTTTGTAGCCCCTTGTCCAAGGGTGAACGGTTATGTCTATCCCGTTCATGGTTCGACAGGCTCACCACGAACGGGACTGTATTCAGTGAACCGCATCTCGCAAATTCCATCCCCCCTTTCTTAAAGGGGGCAAGGGGGATTAGGCGCCCCGCCCCCCTCAAAATGTGATAACTTTTTAACCTTTCCTTTCCTTCAAGCATTTTATGACTTCGTTATCTCCCCTGTTTATCATGATAACTGGTACCATAAAATTGAGATCAGAGGAGGTTAAATTATGCACGACATCACATCGGCAAATCTTCATAACGCTTATGGCGGTGAGTCTATGGCTCACATGCGCTACATGACATGGGGCGATAAGGCAGAACAGGACGGCTACCCCAACACCGCACGTATGTTCAGGGCGATACACTTTGCCGAACAGATTCACGCCAACAATCACTTCAGGGAGTTGAAGGATTTGGTGGGCGGCTTTGTCTGTAACTCTGCGGCTGTCTTCGGCATAGGCCCTACATCGCAGAATCTCCAGGGAGGCATCGACGGGGAGACCTTCGAGATCAACGAGATGTACCCCACTTATCTGGAGACGGCGAAGTTCCAGGGGGAGAAGGGCGCCGAGCGGAGCTTCTTCTATGCACTTTCCTCCGAGAAAACCCATGCTGCCTTCTTCCAGAAAGCAAAGGCGGCTGTCGACTCGGGCAAGGATGTGCAGTTGGGGCCTATGCAGGTATGCACAGTCTGCGGCTGGACTCACGAGGGCGATGCCCCCGACAAATGCCCTATATGCGGAGCCAAGAAAGAGAAGTTCCGCATGTTTGCCTGATGCTGCAAGCTGGCGTATACCTAGAGGAAAGAGGACAAATGAAGCTTGAGAAGTATGCCAAGAAGGTGACGGGTAAGAGCAAGGGAGATATTATTCTGTTCGCGCTAAGCACATGCGGATGGTGCAGAAAGACCAAGAATCTGCTTAATGACCTGGGGCTTGAGTACAGCTATATAGATGTGGACCTCCTTGACGCTCAAGCCAAGAGGGAGGTGGTTGAGGAGGTCGCCCGCTGGAACCCGAGCACTTCATATCCGACTATAGTGATAAACAACAAGAGCATAGTGGGTTTCCAGGAAGACAAAATCAGGCAGGCGGTAGGCGGTGGAAAGAACTGAGGTCAGCGAAAAAGCCGTAGATGCCCTGTATCAGAGGCTGAACCGGGAAGCGGAGGAAGGCGGATACCACCTGAATCCGGAGGTTGACTTCACCAAAGACCTCGTCAGAAGCCTGCTGATCAACGAAAAACGATATGGCTACTGGGCCTGTCCCTGCCGTCTTGCTTCAGGCGTCAAGGAGGAAGACCTTGACATAATATGCCCCTGCGATTACCGGGATGCCGATGTTGACGAGTACGGAGGCTGCTACTGTGCGCTCTATGTATCCACTGAAGTGTTGGAAGGAAAGAAGAAGGCTGGCTCGATACCCGAGCGGCGACCTCCGGAGCAGGAAAGAAAGAGGCTGAAAGAGGAGGCCTCGAAGCTAAAAGCTAAGGAGGCGGTATTTTCTGTCCCGCTGCCGGTGTGGCGCTGCAAGGTATGCGGTTATCTGTGCGCCCGAAACGAACCACCCGAAATTTGTCCTATATGTAAGGCGAAAAAAGACAGGTTCGAAAGATTCATGTAGGAAGGCTTCTCTCAGGGAAGCGCCTGCACGTAGATAAATCGGTCTCAAGCTCCAGTCACGTCGCCTCAAGTCCTCTTTGTTAATATCTATTAAACTAAAGGGAGTACTTTTGGCTCTTCTTCCGCATACAGAAGTGCTACTTCGGCAAGGACGAAATTACCATTGTCGAGTAGTATTATTTCGTTTAAGCTCATAAAGGAGGGAAATTAGCTTTGCAGGGATAGCTTGGTTATGTCTACAACTAATGGTCGGGTGAGAAAGAATAAGGTACAGGAGTTCGTTCCGCCTTCAGATGGCCAGGACGGAGAATTGGCGTCTTTCATCAACAGCCTGATAGACCAGAATGCCGAGCTTGCCGGAAAACTCGAGAATATTGATTCCCTGACTGAGCTTGCGGAGAAGACCGTAATCGAAGCTGGCAAAGAGGCAGAGGAAATCAAGAAAGAGGCCGAAAGGGAGGCAAACGCCAGGGTTGCTAGCATCGTTGCCAGAGCCGAGGAGAGTCTACAAGAAAAACTCTCATTAGCTCAACAGCAGGCTCAAGAGATAATGAAGGCGGCGGAGGAGAAAAGTTCCCTTATTATAGCGGAGGCACTGAATAAAGCTGAGGCAGAAGCTCTGCTTATCAGAAAAGAGGCTGAGCAACTGCGGGAATCAAGCCAGAAAACGGAGCAGTGCCAGGTGGGAAGGAATCCCTGGGATGTCCCTGACGAATTATTTATGGAACATGTCGTCGCCCAGGAAGCAAAGGCCGCGTCGACGGCAGAGAACAAATCTCCCGAACCACCTGTAGCCGAAGCTGCGGTGTCTGCACCACAGGAAGCATCAGCCGAGAAACCGGCGGAACCGCTCTCGTCTGGTAAAGTAGAAGAAGACAGGAAAGAAAGCCCTGTCTCCTACGATGGCATTGTAGATTTGGCGCTTCTCCCTCCCATAGCTCTGGACCAGATGCTTAAACTGCATAAGCATTTAAAGAAGAATTCCAGGGTTAAAGTCGTTGAGTTGAAAGGTTCGCTGGATAAAGGTGTCACGATTAAAATCCTGGTACAGGCTCACACCCCGCTTCTAAATATGCTCGCGGTCCTACCTGAAGTGGAGAAAGTGTCGGATGAACCCATTGAGGTGGGAAAGATATCCTCAGCCCATCGAAAGGGAGACGGACCACGACCCCGAACAATAGCGATAGCAATGAAAAAATGAGCTGCTGACTCAGGTTTCTGCTCAAACCTCTTTTGCCGCTTAACAAACCTCAGCCCGGGAATTCCAGGAAATGATTTCCAAGCCCAACCATACTTACCCGCAGCGCTTTCACACTTACCTCAGCGTAGTGTGGTTTTCATCCAGTCCGCAATGGCCTTAACTACATCCGGGGAGATAGGGCCCCGGTCCTTATAATAGAGCTGAAGGCTTGGCTGGTCGGGGGTGGGGCGGAACATGTGGTCGAGGTTGGGGAAGGTAGTTAGTTGCACATCTTTATTACCGCCTTCGATGAAAGCTTCCTTCAGCAGTTGTGATTCCTGCGGTATATTTGTGAACAGGTCCTTGTCTCCCTGCAGGATCAGGGCAGGGCACTTGATCTCCTTGGCATAGTCAGCGCCGGATATATCCATAATCGCCTTTACGTACTCGTATTGGTAGCGTTGGGAAGGCGGCAAAGTCGACAGGTCCAGTTGACCCGAACGGAGTTGTGCATATATAGCTCTTTGCTGCGCAACTACTGCGGCAACGTCGGTATCGTTTCCTCCCTGAGATTTTACCAACCATTCGATCTGCTCGATGAGCACCTCGCTCATGGGCTTGGCCGGTGTAGCCATAACGCATACTGCGGCTACACTGTCATTCCCGGCAGCCTCCATCAGGGCCCACAGGCCGCCGATGCTGTGTCCCACCAGCGCGATGCGCTTGGGGTCAACCGATGGATTATCCTTGAGAAAAGCAACCGCTGCCTTAAGGTCGCGGAGTGAAGGCTCAGGGAAGTCACCTCCCTCGCCGGTGCTGTTCCCAACGCCTCTCTTATCGTAGCGCAGGGTGACAAAGCCTTCTTGAGCCAGGGCATAAGCGATATCCCGATAGGTGGAGCTTAACGCTAGAACAGATTGGCCGACCTGTTTTTCTGCCGCAACCGTCCTGGGATCAACATCTCCATTGCGGTCAAACGGCCCACTGCCTGCGAGCACTATCACTGCCGGGAACGGCCCCTTACCATCGGGGATAGTCAGGTTGCCCACGATTTTCGAGTCCGCGGTCTGGAAAGACACCTCGCTTTCAGTGAATTTGCCGGCGACCTTCGACCCGCATCCGCTGAGCATGGCCAGTATCACCAGGACAGCGATTAAACTTGAGAGCGCCTTAGTTAAACCCATGAGTCTATCCTTTCTTGCTCCTTTGCCTTTCTCATCGGAGGCATTGGCGTAACTCTGTCCTTTTAAAATACCTCCCTTGCCTTGTCCACGAAATCCGGGAAGAACTGATAGTGCTCCTGCGGCTTGGCCTTCTTAAGGCCTGCATAGGTGGCCTTGACCAGGGCGATGCGACCACGCTTTCGATAAAGGGCTACGAGCTTCTCCGCCTCCGCAGCTTCCAATGCCTTATCTAGGTCACCCTCGGTCAAACCCAGTTTCTCCATCATCTCTTCCTTTTCCATGTAGAGGGCGGGATGCCGGCAGTAGAACTCCGCCAGAGCATCCAGGATTTTCCTTTTCGCTGCGGGGCCACTGGTGTTGCTGCGAGTGACCGGTTTTCTGCTCGCGTTGCGCATAGCCAGGTAGTCCTTCAGCCAGAGCCTCCACACCAGATGCTGCATCAGCTCGTTTGCACCCGCGCCGATCTCGATGAGCTTGGAGTCCCGCATCAGCCTTTCCACAGGGTAGTTCCGCATGTAGCCGTCCCCGCCGTGGCATTGCACGGCATCCAGCACGGTTTTCATCAGGGACTGCGTGGCGTAAACCTTGGCGATAGTGCAACCCAACGGGACATCCATGCCCAGGTCCATCTTGTGTGCCGAGTAGTACACCAGCAGACTGATGAGATTCGTCCTGGTTACCATGTCTCCGCACATGGTCTGCACGCCGGGAATGTCGGCGAGGGTCTGATTGAAGGCAACGCGCCTAGTTACATACTGCGCTGTGGCTTCTATAGCCGAGCGGGATGTCCCCACAGCCCCGGCCGCCACCCCGAGTCTTTCGATGTTCAGGGCATCGGTGAGGATTTTCCAGCCATCTCCTTCGTTTAAGATAAGGTTCGCTTTGGCGACGTGCACCTCATCGAAGTTCAGCACAGCGTGCCTGGAGCCGAAACGCCCCATAGGGTCGTGTATGGCCTCCACGGTAAATCCCGGAGTCCCTTTTCCCACCACGAAGGTGCTTAAATGCCGATGATTCTTACGGTCTTCGGGGTCATCGCTGGTCTTGCAGTAAACAACATACAGATTGGCGATACCGCCCAGCGTGATAAATCGCTTCTTGCCGTTGATGACGTATTCGCTACCTTTCCGCACGGCTGTGGTTTGAATATTAGCCGCATCGGAGCCCATAAAGGGTTCGGTGATAACGATGGCAGCGAAAAGCTCGCCTGTGGCTAATCTGGGAAGCCATTTTTTCTTTTGCTTCTCAGTGCCGAACCTGACAATGGGCGAATATCCGTAGATGGTCGTCTCATAGAAGTCTACTGCCACAGGCGCTCCGCGTGCAATTTCCTCCAGCACGATGCAGAAGCCGGTAGTCCTGCCGATCCCCTTGCCTGTGCCGCCGTATTTTTCAGGGATAAAAGCTCCGTACCAGCCCTTCCTGCCCATTTCCTCGAACCAGTTCCAGGGAAACTTCTTTGTCCTTTCGATTTCGTTGATTTGCGCCCTGATAACATTGTCCGAGAAATCCGCCACCTCATCAGCCAGCTTGCGTTCCGCCTCACTCCACCACAGATATTTTTCTGCTGTGTACATCGCTGCGCTCCGTGCATTATTTTATGACCAGTTTAATCCCGTTCGTGGTGAGCCCTTCGTCAAGCTCAGGACAGGCTTGTCGAACCATGAATGGGCCGTTCACCCTTCGACAGGCTCAGGGCGAACGGTTAAAAGGCTATTTCCAAGGCAATAGCCTTCATCAACCCTCTAGCCTAGATTACAATACCTCCATCCACGGCCAGCGTCTGGCCGGTGATGTAGCTTGCGGCAGCCGAACAAAGAAATACGGCAACCCCCTTGATATCGTCTTTCGTCCCCAGCCTCTTCATCTGAATAGTGCGCATCAGTTGCGGCTGGCGGTTCTCCACCAGAAACTTCGACATCCTGGTGGCGAAGTAGCCGGGGGCGATAGCATTTATGTTGATGTTATACTGACACCATTTGCGCGCCAGGTCGCGGGTCAGAGCCACCACTGCTCCCTTACTGGCACTGTAGGCGACGGTATCGGACAGCTCAGGGTCTGCCGAGACCAGAGCAGCTACCGAGGCGATGTTGACAATCTTCCCCTGTTTTTGCTTAATCATGTGCTTGCCCGCTTCCTGCGTGAACAGGAAAGTCCCGGTAGCATTTATCGCCAGGGTTCGGTTCCACTTTTCCAGCGACATATTATCCAGAGGCTCTTCCCATATGAAGCCAGCGTTGTTAATCAGGATATCTATGTGGCCGAACTCGGACAGAGCCTTCTCCACCACGTCCTTCACCTGAGCGGGGTCGGCCACATCGCAACTAAATGCCGCGCTGCGGACTCCGCTTTCTTTGATAGCCTTCGCCGCTTCCTGGCACGGCTCCAGCTTTCTAGCGCAGAGGGCAATATCAGCGCCGGCCTCAGCCAGCCCTTCGGCCATCCAGAACCCCAGCCCTCTGGAGCCGCCGGTAACAAGGGCTACCTTGCCGTCGAGCCTGAACAGTTCCATGACATTCATTAGGCTGATCTCCTATCCTTGGCTCCAGGCTGCCAGCTTGTCGAATCTG